>NZ_JAMXIO010000012.1:0-105890 GCF_059651515.1 Oerskovia sp. 140933 | reverse complement strand
GGTCTGGGACTCTCAGCAAGTCCATTCTTGCTGGTCACAGGAGCATTCGGCTCTCACGACCCGCCCCTCAGCCCGATCCGGCCGGCGGATCCAGGCTGAGACCCGCTGTCACCTATCCGTGCAGCAGACCCTGGTTCACAATGCGGCGTGTACATTTGTTACACGCGCTAACGCGGCCGCAAAACAAGCTGTCGGAGCGAGGATGGTGCAGAAATATAACGGCGGTAGGCATCGTGTCACGATCGAAGATAAAGCTGGAAAATGGCACTACGACCTCAAGGGTGCGGCGCACTACGCGAACGGCCGATATGTTGCAACGCCGCACAAGGTGTACCAGCCAAGGAATGAAAGATCACCTTCCGGCTGGGGCAAGCCGGACCGTAAGAACACGTCGATGATGACGTGGCGCGATCTTGGCCGCGTGTACTGGCACCTCCGAAGGGCGGTATGAGTATGGAGTTCCAAGGGCTTTCGCCATGGAAGCGCGATGTCGGCATCATCGAAGTTCATACGGAGAGGGGCGTTGTTGATCTTTTCAATGACTCAACACTTGTCAGTGTCTGTATCCAGCCGGGGGCCAGGAGTCTCTTGTTACGATTCGATACACCGATAGGTAGTCTGGGTGTGTCCTTCGGGCGCATCACGGGCATGCGTATGGAGGGCGCTATTGAGGTGCTAAACACAATGGGCTTTTGGCAGTTCGATTATTTCGGAGGGTCAGCCGAATTGCCTGAGACCATCGTCATATATTTCACCGAGGGTGAGCTCGCTGTGGAAGCAGGGCTAATCGCGACCGAATGGTTGGACTGACGCGCTTCCGGTTTGCCGACGACCACGGCGTACCCTGGCAAAAGACCACCGCGGGGCCGGCGCCGAAGCGGGTCCAGCGGACCCGCCGACCGCGCCAGTCGAAAACCTGATCCAGCGTGTCGGTGCGCATGACGCGCAGTCTCCCACCGATGACGAACACCGCTAAAGCCAGAATCGCGGAGCAAGCCCTCGTCTGCGTTCGCGACGATCCTGGCTGCTAGCAAGCCTCGCGCACGTCGACGAACAACCCATCGGGCGGTTGCGATCAGAGTTTCACGATCAGGTCGATTACCGGCAGGGGTGGCTGGTAGGGGTGCGTGCCCGGGAGGTGCGAGTTCCAGGCGTCACCGCCTCGTCCGGACGGACCAGCGCCACGCACTACCCGTGCAACGCTGGCCGCCCGGGAGGACCGGGCGGTAGGAAGTGCTCGGTCCGCGGCCGCCTGGGCAGGTCGCGTTCGCGGACCGTCGGGCCCGATGGTGAGGCAGGCTCCGCTCCGACTAAGGTGTGAACGGGCTAGAGGGTGACGTGCACGTTGACGTGTGCGAGGGCTCACTGGTGTTGGCTTCACTCACGTTCCGTGCGAATCGAGATCTCGGTGGCAACTTCAATCCCTGAGGGTTCGACCTTTCGCGTTCCACTCAAAGGCGCGCGGGACGGGTTTGCTGTAGTGGCAAGACGGGTTCCGAGAGGACGGATCGTCGCGCTGCACCTCTTCTCCGAATCTCCTCAACCCTCCGAACGAGGCTCAGCACCCTTGCCTGACCCTCGTTCCGCTGTGTTTGTGGGCAAGTTCAGCGACTTCGCCATGCGAAGCGGTGAGTGGGAAGCGCTAGGAGTCCATCCGCAGTTTGATCGTGATCAGTGGCAGTTCTCGCGGGTGCGCTTCAGGAACACCGGGACCAAGCAGTGGTTCGCCATCGATCTTGACGATCGAGATCCACTGAAAGAGGTCGCGATCTCGCCGGTTGAGCAGGACATCGCGATGGGCCTGCCCTCCGGTGACTTGTTTTCTCCGTCGGCGATGGAGCGATTCTTGCGGTGAGCATGGCTTACCTCTAGCGTGCGCTGCTACGAGCTCGGCGACGGAGCCAGGGGCGCGCAGAGATCTGCGAGGTAATTCTCGTAGTTCGCGTTGGCCGCTATGGCGTGCGATTTCAGGGTCTGCGGTGTGTAGCCGAGGACTTCGGCGAGGATCGCGACGGGGGTCTGGCGGCTGAGCTCGGTGAGGGTGCCGAGCCTTGCGGCGAGGGAGGAGAACAGCGGTCGTTGTTCCTGGCGCAGGTGCGTGGCAGTGATGTGTGCGCCGGGCATGGAGCCGCGGAAGACCCAAGGGGAGTCGGGGTGTGCCGCGGTGCGGGCGTGCTGCGGATCGGCCGCGAGCTCGCGCACGGCTGCGTCGAGCGGCTCGTCAAGACGGATCGGTGTGCCAGCGAGGTCGACGGTGACGCTGTGGTCAGTGATCGTGATGTAGTCCCAGCGCAGCGCAACGATGCGCTCGACGGGCTGGGCGAACACGAGGACGAGGATCGCTGCCAACCGGTTACGGGCGGACATCTCGGAAGCGGTGATGGCTCGATTGAGCGCTACCTTCTGGCCGGCGTGGTCGAGGCGCGGGGCTGTTCCACGTCGATGGCGGGGGACTTCAAGGTCGGGGTTCGTGATCTTGGCTGCGCGGGCCCAGCGGAGGAAACGGGCGATGTTGAGGCGTGTCGTCGTGCCGGTGGCGATCCAGGTGTCGACGTCGTCCTGGGTGGCCTCAGTCAGCGTGGTGTCGCGTGTGGTGAGCCAGTTGCAGAACTCGATCGCTACCGTGGTGACCTGCTTGGCGCGCAGGAAGGTGCCGTTGCTGATGGGGGATTCGGCGCGCATGTGGCGCAGGTGCTTCCATCGGATGCAGCGATGGATGACCGTGCGGTGCTCGGCGTCCGTCAAGCGGTTCTCTGCCTCCATTGCCCAGTCTGTGAACCTGGCGAGGAGCTCGTCGCGCGGTTCCAGGGCGCCATGCTCTACGAGCAGGCCGCGGATGTACTCGCGAGTGCGTCCGGCGGTGAGGCTGTCGACGGAAGCGTGCGTGACTGGGATCGTGCGCACGAGCTGGTGCAGCATGGTGGCGACGTGCTTCTGGCGGATCCAGGTGAGTCCGGAGTTAGGACGCTCCATGCTCTTGAGCGCATCGGCCATCGGGACCAGTTGGCTCGAGGTCTTCCCGGTGCGGGGGTCAGCGAAGGCGGAGTCGACGAGGTCGTTCAACACGCAGAGTTGGCATGAGCCGTCGCGGTCGAGCTCCACTTCGTCACCGCAGCGCCGGCAGTCGATGTTCACGCGGACTCCGGAGCAGGTCCGACAAGCGGGGAGCCCGGCGATGCGGCCTGGTAGGACTCCTTCGTGCCCGCAGGCGCAGGTGCCTATCGTGCGGATGGCAGCAAGGCGGCAGTAGTTGCACAACCGTCCATCGGGCCAGGTGACGCAGAGCAGGTGGTGACCGGCGCAGCGTGCGCAGGGCGTGGGGAATGCCTTCGGATCAGGCTTGCGCGGACGGGCCATCGTCGCCCTTCACGAGTCGGATGCGGTGTGCCACGGGGGCTGTGGTGTCGCTGTCGAGGGGGAGCCGTGGTGCGTTCGCGGTCTTCGCGGCGCGCAGCTCGACCTTCGGTTCGATGAGGTCGGCGGGGGAGCAGTCGAAGATGTCGCAGAGCGCAACGAGGACACCGAGCGAGATGCGCTCGGGCGTGCCGGTCACGAGGCGGTAGATCTGCGTGTCGGAGAGGTTGATGCCGCGGTCACGCAGCAGTGGGCGTAGCTCGGGGGACTTCCAGAGGTTGTGCTGGGCCATGAGCTGGCGCAGGTGCCAGGTGTAGCCGAGACGCCTGATCTCACTCATCGGGTTTCTCCTGTACCGATGCGCAGCCGGTTGGCGATCATCCGCTGCACGACCTTTTGCTTGTAGTCCGCGGATACCGAGGTGTAGAGCGCCGTCGTCGAGGAGTACGAGTGCCCGACCTGCTGCTGGACGAACAGCGGGTCGTAGCCCGCCTCGATCAGGTGCGTCACGTACGAGTGCCGCAGCGCGTGCAGGCTCAGCTCCGCAGGGAGACCTGCCATGACCCGGAACCGCGCGAACGAGCGGGCCAGGCCGTTCATCGTGATGCGGTCGGTGCGCTCGGACGGCCACAGCGCCCCCGACCGAGCCGCGGTGGCGAACAGGTCGCGGCCGCCGGGGGAGTGCCACGCCTGGAGCAGAGCTGTGACCCAGTTGAACCGGGGCGTAGTCAGGACCGTGCGACGCCGCGGCCCGCTTCCGGCCATGCCCTTCGTCCAATGCACCGTCAACGCACCGAACGGTCCGTAGGCGGGCACGTGCGGGTTCGGCCCAAAGTCCTGCACGTCGAGCATGACGAGCTCACGACGGCGCAGCCCGTAGGCGTACGCAACCTTGAACGCCACCGAATCACGCATCGCCGTCAACCACCGCTTGGAGCGGGCGTTGTGGTGAGCATCGACATGGTCGTCGACGGCGTCAAAGAAGCGCTGCAGCTCGTCGATCGTGAAGGCACGGCGACCGGGATTGAGCGCGTCGTCGGTCGTGTGCCGTGGCGAGATCCACTCGAACACGATCTGAGACGGCAGTTCGCCGAAGTGCTGCTCGCAAAGGGCCACCCAGCCGTAGCGCCCGTCGCAGACGAAGGAGCAGAACATCGCGATCGCGTTCGACTCCGCACGTAACGTCGACAGCCCCAACGACCGGCCGTTTGAGCGACGCTGCGCGGAGTATTCATCGAGGTCAGACGCCTGCTTGCACCACGGGAAGTCGTTGGTGAACACCTGGAAGCGCTCGACGACCCGATTGCGGCTCTTGATCGTTGCTACGGTCAGCCCGCGCGCGAGCATCTGGTTGCGCCAGCCGGCAAGCTTCGCGTCGAAGACCCGCAGTTCCACACGCAGAAGAGAGACGTTCGACGCGCCCAGAGGCCGTGTAGGCACCGTCCCAGGAGTCTCGGCCACGCCGCCTTCCTTCCGAGGAATCGTGCATCAGATGCACGAAACCTAGGGTGAGCAGCGCTGCAGCGACAAGGACCCGGGTGGCGTCGAGGTCATAGTAAGGACCGAATGGCGTCCTGGCCTGCGAACTCATCTTCATCGCGCCTCGGTGCGAGTCCTTGCATCCAATGCAACTCGCACTACTTAGCTGGTAGGCGTGCGTGCTCAAGAGGTGCGAGTTGCCCGTCCCGCCACGGTGCGGCCGAGGTCAGCGGAGGCTTCTTCCGCCCTCGACGAGCGGTCAGAGCGGTAGTTCACAGGGGGCTGTAACAGTTCCCAGGTGTCGGTACAGGGTGTCTCGGGAGACGCCGAGCGCGCGGGCGACGGCGGCGCGGGACTGCCCGCCGGCGAGCGCAACGCGTGCAGCCTCGATTCGATCAGGTGTCATGACGCTCGGGCGGCCGCCGACACGTCCGCGCGCACGGGCGGCAGCGAGGCCGTCGAGCGTGCGCTCCCGGGCGAGGTCGGCCTCCATCTGCGCAACAGCTGCCAGGACGTGCACCATGAGGCGTCCGGTCGCGCTCGAGGTGTCGATCGTCTCCGTGAGCGATCGCAGCGTGATTTTTCGGTCGTCGAGGTCGCGCACCAGGCGCGCGACGTGCGCGGCCGAGCGGCCGAGCCGGTCGAGCTTGGTCACGACGAGGGTGTCGCCCTCGCGTAGCTGCGCGAGGACGCGGGCGAGCTTGGGGCGGTCCTCGCGGCGGCCGGAGGCCTTCTCCACGACGATGTCGCGCATGTCGACGCCGCCGGGTCCCGTGAGCGCGTCGACCTGGGCGTCGAGGTTCTGCGCCGTGGTGGAGACCCGGGCGTACCCGTAGGTGTGTGCCATGGCCGCGACGGTAGCGAAAACCTCCGGACCGCGTTCTGCGACACCGGCGGTTTCCGGACACTAGTTCTGCGACATGTTCTGTCGGCGTGTCGCGGCGGCGGCCGCAGTGTCCGAGAAACGGTGGCGGTCTCAACCGATCAACGCACCACCTTCACTCCGAGGAACTCTAGCGTCGAGCTCAGCGGGGATCGTGGGTGCGCATGCGCACCGTGGCCCGTGTCCCTTGGGCGGGCTCGAGGACAGAGATCCGGGACGCGAGCCCGTCGATCACCGACGCGGGAGCTGGGATCCTCGCGGACTGCAGCGCGGTTCGGACCTCGTCTTCCGAGTGTCCGGCGTGCTGGTGCGCGATGGTGTTGAGCCGGTCCTCGACGGTGGCGGACTGGCCCTCGTTGATCCAGCGATCGACCTCATCCAGCGGCTTCGGCTTATGACGTCTCCACATGGATCGAGGCTAGGCCTCGCCCGAGCGTGCTGCCAGAGGTCGAGCACGTCCGACGGCGCGGTAGACGGTCGCGCGGGAGACCCCGAAGAGCTCGGCGATCTCGGCGGAGGTGTGGTTGCCGGCGTGGTGGAGGTCGACGAGGTGACGCTCCTGGGCAGGAGTGAGCTTGGGCTTGCGGCCCTTGAGCTTGCCCTTTGCCTTCGCGATGGCCATGCCTTCGCGGGTGCGGGCGCGGATCAGGTCAGCCTCGAACTCGGCGACCTTCGCGAGCACGTTGAGCAGCAGCCGGCCAACCGGGTCGTTGGGGTCGTGGACGGTGCCTCCGATCTGCAGCCGGACGCCGTGGGTGGTGAGCTCGTCGACGATGTCGCGCGCGTCGCGGATCGAGCGGGCGAGGCGATCGAGCTTGGTCACCACGAGCGTGTCCCCGGACCGGGTCGCGGCCAGGGCCTCGCGGAGCCCGGGCCGGTCGCGGTGGGTGCCGGTCGCGCCCTGGTCGACGTAGACGCGTCTCGGGTCGACTCCCATCGTCTCGAGCGCTTGGCGTTGGGCGGTGAGGTCTTGTTCGGCGGTCGAGCAGCGTGCGTACCCGATGAGCGTCGCGGTCATGCCGTGAGTGTCGCAGATAGGCAGCCCTCACCGGGCAGATTTTCGAGCGGGTCTATCGAGACAGTCGACATCAAGGTGCTGCCTCGCCGCGTGGGCGTTGCGCGGGGTGTCTCGGTAGGGGATCGGCTTACGGCACGGCGGTATGGTCAAGCGGATTTCCGGGTGATGCCGGCCGTAGGTGGTCATGCAGCCCTCGACTCCTACCCGGGCGTCACCGCCTTTGTCCCTCACCTGCGTTGAGCCCGCATAGGGTTGGCTACGTGGACCAGGTCATCCTCATGTGCGGTCCGGCTGGATCGGGGAAGTCGACCTACGCGCGTGGCCTGGAGGCCCGGGGCTATGTCAGGGTCTCGTTCGACGGCGAGGCGTGGGCCCTCGGGCACCGGACCCACCCGATCGGCGACGACGCGCGCCAGGTCGTCAACGGAACGCTCCAGGACAAGCTCGTCGACTGTGTGAAGCAGGGGAAGGGCGTCGTCGTGGACTCCTCGTTCTGGTCCCGTGCCTCGCGCGATGAGTTCAGGCGGCTCTGCGCCCCCCTCGGCGTCGTCCCGGTCGTCTACTACCTGGACACCAGGCGGTCGATCCTCCTGGACAGGTTGGCCCAGCGCGAGAACTCCGGCCCGGACGACATCGCTGTGTCGCGCGAGCGAGCGATCGCGTACATCGACGGGTTCGAGACGCCCACACCTGAAGAAGGCCCACTCAGGATCGTCCACGTGACAAGCCCGATGTGATCGTGGCTGCGCCCAGACCGGCGCCACGCCCACGCTGGTCGCCCTCCTGACTCGAAGGGGTATCCCCGGTGGGCGGTCTCGCAGAGACACATCACAGTCGCCGATTCTCATTGCCTGCCCCGGCTTCATTCCTCAGCTACAGCTCGCACGCCTGCGTCGGATCTGCTCATCGACCGGCGCAATTCTCGAGCCGCCGCTGCGGTCTCAAGAAACCTCTCCGTCGGCGCCGCCCATTCAAGGACCTGCCGAGGCCGTTCGTTGAGGAGCCTCTCGATGCGTTCGAGCTCGTCGTTACTCGTCGCGTTCATGTTCGTGCGCCGCGGGAGGTACTGGCGCAGGAGGCGGTTAGTGTTCTCGTTGGTGCCGCGCTGCCACGGGCTGCGGGGGTCGCAGAAGTAGACCGGGGCGTCGATGAGTGCGCTGAGGAAGGCGTGGTCGGCCATCTCGCGGCCGCGGTCCCAGGTCAGGGACTTGCACATGCCGGGTGGGACGTTGAACAGGGCGCGGGCGACCGCGATGCTGACGTCCTTGGCCTTGATCCCGTCGGGCAGCGGCACGATCTTCAGGTAGCGGGTGGTGCGCTCGACGAGGGTCGCGACCGCGCTCGGGCGCTTGCCCATGACGAGGTCACCTTCCCAATGACCCGGCTCGAGCCGGTCGGTCACGGTGGCGGGGCGGTGGTGGATGGAGACCATGTCGCGCAGATGCCCTCGCCCGTGCGATCGCTTCACGAGCCGGGGCCGGCGCATCGTGCGACCGGACCGCAGCCGCTGGTACGTGCTCTTCGGCAGGTTCCGCGATGCCGGCAGATAGACAGCGCGGTAGATCGTCTCGTGCGAGACCCACATGCCCGGCTCGTGGGGATGTTCGCGGCGCAGCCACGCCGCGATCTGCTGCGGGGACCAGTCCAGCTCGAGCCGCGAGAGCACCACCGCCCGCAGCCGCTCGTCGCTCGCGAGACGCGGCACCCGCGACCGCCGGGCTTCGACGCGGGCACGCTCATCGGCGACCGTCGCACGGTAGGCGTCACGGCCGCCGTTGCGGGCGATCTCGCGCGAGACCGTCGACGCCGACCGCCCCAACCCTTCGGCGATCGCCCGGGCAGAAAGACCAGCAGCGATCCCACGCGAGATCTCTTCCCGCTCACCTGGACTCAGGTGCCGTGGGGAGCGTCTCGGCAACGCGGGTCGCACCCCACCATGACGCAGCAAGTACCGGCGCACGTGATGCGACGGGACGCCGGCCCGATCGGCGATCCGCCGCAGTGACTCGCCCTCGCCCCATGCCTGCCACACGACGTCCTGTACTGCCGCTGGCAGCGACGTCACCACACTCATCCCAGCCTCCACGACCACGCATCATCTACCCTCGTGGTGCGTTGGTGGGTTGAGACCGCCTTCGAATGTCAACTTCACTAGCGTGCGCTTCTAGTTGTTTGCGGAGGCCCTGGTCGGCGCGCTTGATGGGATGCCCGTACTGAGCCAACGGGAGTGTCGTAGTCGGGCCGAGAGCGGTGCTGCTGCTGCCCGGGTTCGGGACCACACGAGAGTGGCGGTGCTGCAGGCGGCTGCGGCGAGGAGGGCGCCCCAGAGGTGGATCTCGTAGGGCGGATCTCCTGCTCCGCTCAGTGCGATCACGCTTCCGGAGGTGGTCCCTTGTGCCATCACGATCGCGCCCGCAAGTGCGAGGTAGAGGACGGGGCCGGCGACCGAGCCGACGAGTCCGACGGCCAGCAGCGCGAGGGCGCACAGGAGCGCGACCCCCATTGCGATGCTGAGCGCCATCGTGGGTGTGTAGATCGCGTCCAGTGGTCGGTCCTCGGTGCTCACGTCCGCGAAAGTCCCAGGTGGCAGGAGTTCGGGAACCAGGTTGACTGCGGCCAGGATCAGCAGGGGCACCGCCGCGAAGGCGCCCATGAGGGATGTTGCGGCAGCGATGGCGCGCCGCCGCAGCGGTCGCGGTGAGGTGAGGTCGAGAGCGGGCATGCGCGAGGTGAGGCCATGGGCGGCGACCGGTGCACAGAGGATCGCCGCTAGTTCCATCGCGGGGAACGCGCGCAGCACCCCGCCGGCAACTGGCTCGGTGACGAACTGGTGGCGCCAGAGGCCGATCGAGATCACGGCGTAGAGCGCCGCCGCGGCAAGGAGGACGGTGGGTTGCCTGCCCGACCAGTAGGACGTCGTCACGGTAGCTGGTCCTCCGTCAGGGAGCAGTCACGCACCTGGTCCAGGTGTTGGGTCAACCAGTCTGCGAAGTCCGGCGTGCTGAGGGGTGCGAGGCGGTCGTAGCCGTTGCCGTAGACCGGGGCGCCGGAGTCCTCGACGATCCCGGTCTGCTCGGGCGGGACTCCTACGGTCGTGAGCATCTTCGACAGCACCCCACGCCAGTACTCAGCCGGGACATCGGCGTCCTCGAGCGCGTCGCAATCGCCCGGGGAGAGAAGTGCAAGGGATGTCTCGCGTGCGACCTGCCGGTCGAAGCCTGAGCGGGTGGTGGCGTTCGCGATCTCCGGAAGGAGGATCGTCGAGGGGTCGCTTCCGGCAGAGCCGGTGGGGGAGGAGACGAGCACGGGACTCGTCGGCGGCGCGACGGATGCCAGCGTCTCGACCGTCCTGCTAATGTCTGGAAGCAGGGCGTGGTCGTCGTCGGCGACGCAGACCCTCGTCTTCTCGGTCGGCTCGCCACAGACCATCTCGACGGGTGTGGGCGTCACGAGGTGCAGGTTCGGCGAGCCGAGCGCGATCACTGCGAGCAGCCCGACCGGCATGGCGGCAGGTGCGAGCGCACGGACCTTGTCCCGCGTCGAGCCGCGGCGCACCACAGCGCCCGCCAGCAGCGCGCACGCGAGTGCCAGCAGCGCGAAGTACCCCATACGCAGCAGTGCGATGGTCGCTGGAACGGTCCAGCCGGTATCGGGGGCTGCGATCCCCCAGGAGAGCGAGACCGACAGGAGAGAGCGTCCCGTGTCGACCATGAGGGTGTCTGTGACCAGGAGGGGAAGGAAGAGCACCAGTGCCGTGCCCGCCAGCGTGACCAGTGGCCAGGTTCGTGCCGGTGAGACTCGAGCGAGAACGAATCCCAGCGGGACCGCGGCGATCACCCCGGCCACGTGGGAGACGGTGCTGAGAACCGCCCCGATACCGTCAGCGCCTCGGGCAGCGACGATCAAGGCGAGTATCGCGACCGAGCCCAGGCTCACTGCGCCGATGACGAGGGCGAGTGAACGGATCAAGGCACCGGTGAGCCTTTCTAGACCGCGGCCAGCGGCAGGGCTGAACATCGCCGAAGACGGGGACACCCAGCGTCCGAAGTAGCCGGCGCACAACGCCGCGACCAACGCCGGGACCCATGACGCGTCCCGGATGTTCCTGTCCAGGCGCAGCCAGCTTGCTGGCGCCCAGTCCAAGACATTGACAGCGACATACGCCCACCCCGCGGCACCGACTGCGACCACGACCAGGAGGTGGGTCGGTGAGAGCGGCCACAGCAGACGGCGAAGTGGCGATCGCTTCCCCGCGCGAACAGACCGCGGAGGGCGCAGAGGCGAGCGCGCTCGGACGGGCGCGCTCAAGACTGCCCCCGAAGTGCCGTCACGTACCCGGCCTCGAGAGGTCGTTGGCCCGGTTCCACCACCCCGGCTCCCAGCAGGCTCAGTTCCGTGATGCTGCCCTGGAAGAGTGCCTGGCCCTCGTTGATCACCACGACACGGGCGTCGGGCAGGTCGAGGTCCTCCAGCAGGTGGGTGGCGAGAAGCACGGTGGCTCGCTCTGCGACCTGCCCCAGGAGCTGCCGGATCTGCACACGCTGTACCGGGTCGATCCCGACGGTCGGCTCGTCGAGGAGAACCAGCGACGGGTCACCCACGATCGCGCACGCGATACCCAACCGCTGGCGATACCCGCCCGAGAGGGAGCGAACCCGCTCGCGGGCGCGCTCCTCGATCCCGGTCGCCGCCATCGCCTCGGCCGCGACCTGTGCGCACTGTGCGCTGTCGACACCGCGAGCCCACGCCGCATATTCCACGACCGCATGCACCCGCTCCAACGCGGGCACCGTGAAACTCTGTGGAAGGTACCCGACGTGACGCCGCACCTTCTCCGCATCCGAGAGATCAGCATCCCCGACGTGGATCGTTCCCGACTGAAGCTCCGAGAGGGTGGAGAGCAACCCCATCAGGGTCGACTTCCCGGCACCATTCGGCCCCAGCAAACCGACGAGCCCGGGGCCCATGGCCGCCGTCAGACCCCGAAGGGCCTGACGGCGACCATAGGCATGATGCACGTCAATGCACCGGACGACGACTCCGGTCACGGAGCGTACGAGGTCGAAGACTGCGAGGACGCACCAGTCGAGGAGCGAACCAGCGTGCGGTACACAGCTCCGGAGGACGACGGGTTCGACGCCGACCACGTCGCGTTCCCGACGTTCGTACGCTTCACGGTCTTCATGTTGGTGTCGGGCAGCGGCCCGGCCTGGACGTGCATGAGCTTCGCATGCTTCACACTCTCTCTTCATTGAGGAGTGAGGGACCAGCAAAACGCCCCCCACACTGGACTGGTCAGCCAGTGCGACAGACCGTACTAGTAGACGCAGGGAACGTCTACCCGATCAACTATCGGTAGCGAGGGGGAAGTTCAAAAGAGCCCCTGCATGCCGTGCCCGCGACTTCGTCGCGGGTGCTCGTGGCCGCTGCGCGGCCGCTGTCACCGCGCTGCGCGCGGGGTTTTCTTCCCCTCCTGGCTCTCCATCATCGCCCGCGCACCCCGTGGCTCAACCCGCTCGACTTCGTCGCCGCCCCGCCGTCGAAACTCGCCGCCCGGCGCTCCTTCGTCGCTTCACCCGGGCAACGAGCCCCGTCGTCGGGCCGGACCGCGGGTTGCGCCCCGAGGCCCCGCGCGGGCGGTGATTACGACGCCAGGAGGGGGCGAAAAAAGGTCCGGGACGCCCGGCCACCCACCTCCCGCGCAGAGAGGTCACCATGCCTGTACTCACCATCACCCACACCCGCGCAGACGGAACCTTGATCGCGGGCACCCAGCGCGGCGACGGCACCAACACGATCCTCACGACGAACGGGTGGCGTTGGAGCCGCGCCCTCGGCGCGTGGTTCGTCCCGCACTCGCGCGACCGCGCGGTCAAGACCCCGGTGATCACCGCGACCGTGGCCACGCTGCGCGAAGCCGGCCACGACGTCGCGGTCTTCATCGACGACACAGCCCGTCCGGCCGCCGTTGTCGAGGCCGACCTGGCTGGCCGCCAGGCTGACCGCGCCGAGGCCATGGCCACGAAGGCTGCCCGCAAGGCCAGCGCAGCCGACGCTGCCTACGCCCGGCACGAGGCCGCCGTCAGACGCCTTCCCGGCGGTGGGGAACCGGTCAAGCTTGGCCACCACTCCGAAGGACGCCACCGTCGCGCCATCTCCCGGGCGTGGTCCACGCTCGGCACTGCCGTCGAAGCCCAGCGTGAGGCCGACGACGCCCAGGCCGCCGCCACGACAGCGGCCGCGACGACCGGGGCCCGGTACAGCACCATCACCGTCGGGAACCGGATCGAGAAGCTCGCCGCCGAGGTTCGTCGCCTTGAGCGGCGCGTCACGGCACCGGTGTACGACCCCGACACGGGATACCGACCCGCGACCGAGCTGGAGCGGGCCGCACGCACCCGGCACCTCGAGCCGATGATCGCCGAGACCCGCGACCAACTCGCGTACTGGGAAGGCGTGCGAGCCGATCAGGTGGCCACCGGCGCGGCCGGTGACTACGGCCGGCACAACGTCGCCAAGGGCGACGCGGTGAAGATCGGCGACACCTGGCGCCGGGTCGTGCGCGCGAACGCCAAGACGGTGAGCGTCCAGACGGGCTACTCCTGGACCGACCGCGCACCCTGGCACTCGGTCACCGACCACCAACCAGCCGCCGACATCCCCACGGAAGCGGCCGGCCGGCCCGCCAGCCGCTGACCACCCACCCGCGAAGGTCGCGCGGGACTGCTGCAGGATCCGTTGACACGGGTTTGGTGGTGATCATGCCGCAAGCGCGGCGTTCTGGGCGGTGAAGGCGAGCTCGTACTCCACGGGGGTGAGTTTGCCGAGGGCGCGCTGGCGTCGGCGCCGGTTGTAGGTGCGTTCGATCCAGAACACGATCGCGTCGTGCAGTTGGTCGCGGGTGGCCCAGCGGCGACGGTTCAGGACGTTCTTTTGCAGCAGTGCGTGCCAGGACTCCATGGCGGCGTTGTCTCCGGCGGAGGCGACCCGTCCCATTGATCCCTGCAGGCCGGCGGCAGCAAGGACGGCCCGGAAGCTGCGCGCTCGAAATTGCGCTCCGCGGTCCGAGTGGACCACCACGACGCCGCTCGGGGCGCGACGGGCGACGGCGGTGCGTAGCGCGGTGACGGCGAGCTGGGCGGTCATGCGCTCGTCGATCGCGTAGCCGACGATGCGGTTGGAGAACAGGTCCTTGATCGCGCAGCAGTAGAGCTTGCCCTCGCCGGTGGGGTGCTCGGTGATGTCGGTGACCCAGACCTGGTCCGGCTCGGCCGCGGTGAAGTTGCGTTGGACGTGGTCGTCGTGGACCGCCGGGCCCGGAGTCTTGCCGGTCCCGCGCCTGCCCTTGCGCACGGTCACCGACCACAGCTTCTGCGCCGAGCACAACCGCCAGACCCGCCGCTCGCCGACGTCGTGACCGGCGCGCTCGAGCTCGTCGGCGAGGAACCGGTAGCCGAACTCCGGGTCGTCGCCGTGGGCGTCGATCAACGCGTTGGTCAGGTGAGCGTCTTCCAGGTCGCGGTAACTGACCGGGTTGGCCGCCCAGGCGTAGTAGGCCTGCCTGGAGTGGCCGAGCACCCCGCAGGTCAGCCGCACGGGGATGCCCTCGGCGGCCAGGTCACGGACCAGCGGGTAGCTCATTTTGGGAGCGATCCAGCGGCGAAGTATGCGGCCGCGCGGCGCAGGATCTCGTTCTCCATCTCCAATCGACGCTTCTCCCGGCGCAGCTGGACCAGCTCGTTCTGCTCAATGGTCGTCTGACCATCGGTGACACCGTCGTCGATGTCGGCCTGGCGCACCCAGCGCCTTACCGACTCCACAGAGATGTCGAAGTCGGACGCGACCTCGGCGTGCGTCAGGTCGCCGCGTCGAGCGACCCGCACGACGTCACGCTTGAACTCAGGTGGGAACTTCTTGGGCACAGCGACATCCTTCCAGCAGGACCTCGTCCCGCAGATGGAGTGTCAACCGATCCTGCAGCAGTCCCTGACCTGGATCGAACGGACCTACCACCGTCGCCGACGCCAGGCCAGACTCGCACGATTGACCCCGATCGAGTTCGAGATCATCATGAGCCAGGCCGCCGACCAAGCTGCCTAACCAACTGTCACGGAATCATGCAGCAGCCCCTCCTGTACTGCCGCTGGCAGCGACGTCACCACACTCATCCCAGCCTCCACGACAACGCATCATCTACCCTCGTGGTGCGTTGGTGGGTTGAGACCGCCGTCGTTTCTGCTGGGGCTCGCGCTCTTAGCCATACCCTCCCGCTGCCCCCGATACAGGCTGATTCTCGTGGGTCCGGGCCGTGTCAAGGGCACTCCGCTTCGCGTGCGATGGGCGTACGTCCACCCTTGACACGACCCGGACCCACGGGACACTGCACGCCTGGGACAGCACGCTCCAACCAAGGCCCTTGCGAGTCACTCGGCCATAGGGAAGTCGGCGCGCAGCGCGGCCAGAGTCCTGTGGGCGGACTGCGGGCGTGAGAGCCGACGTTGAGCGTCACGGATGAGAGTCAGCGCATGAGGGCCTCGGCGGTCGGGGCCGTCAGCGTGCCGGGGCCGCCCGTGCCCGGACCCGTGGGGGTCCCGTGGTGGAAGCGCCCGCAGCACGCCCCGTACGTCTCTCCGGACAGGCACGGGCAGCGGGCGTCGTCGGGCAGGGGCCAGGTCGCGGTCATCCGACCATCCTTCCGTAGGGTGTGAGCCGTGCGTACCCTCCGCTGGACCTTCGCGGTCTACCTCGCCGCCGTCCTGGTCGTGACGTGCTGGCCGTCGCCCGAGTCCACCGCGGCCCCGGGCTGGGCGCTCGCGGTCGTCGACGCGTTCCGCTCGGTGGGGGTGCCCCTGACGGTCGCGTTCCTCGAGGCCGCGTCCAACGTCGTGATGTTCCTGCCGTTCGGCGTCCTGGGGCTGCTCGTGGTGTCGGGGACGCGCCCGGCGGTGCCGATCTGGCGTGCGGCAGGGCTCCTGGTGCTGGCCGGCTTCGCGCTGTCGCTCGCGATCGAGCTGACGCAGCTCGTGATCCCCGGGCGCTACTCGACCGTGCAGGACGTCGTGATGAACACCACGGGGGCTCTCGCGGGTGCGGCGGCGGTCGCGGGAATTCTGGGCGGGCGACGCCCGTTGACTGCAAGATAGTGTCGCGACGACACAAAAATTCTCGCATCGTCACCCGGAGGTACCCATGTCCACCCCCCTCTCCACCGGCACGCCCGTCGACGGCGCCGCACCGTTCACCGGCAAGGTCGCCCTCGTCACCGCGTCCGGAGCCGGCATCGGGGAGGCGGTCGCGAAGCGGCTCGCCGCCCAGGGGGCGGCCGTCGTCGTCTCCGACGTCAACGACGAGGCCGGTGCACGGGTCGTCGCCGAGATCGAGGCAGCCGGCGGGCGCGCGGCCTACCGTCGCGCGAACGTGGCCGACCCCGCGGACGTCACCGCGCTCGTCGCGTTCGCCGTCGAGACCTTCGGTGGCCTGCACCTCGCGGTCAACAACGCGGGCGTGGGCACCCGGCCGTTCCGCATCGACGAGATGCCCGAGGACGGCTGGGACCGCACGCTCGACGTCACGCTGCGCGGGACCTTCCTGTCGATGAAGGCCGAGATCGCCCACATGCTCGGCAACGGTGGCGGCAGCATCGTCAACATCGCCTCGATCGCGGGCCTCAAGGCCTCGCCGAGCCTGTCGCCCTACTCGGCCGCCAAGGCGGGCGTCGTGTCCCTCACGCGCGGCACCGCGGTCGAGTACGTGACCGACGGGATCCGCATCAACGCCGTCGCGCCCGGCGCGATCGAGACGGCCGCGCTCGCGTCGCTGCCCGAGGAGGCCCGTGCGGGATACGCCGCCGACGTCCCCATGAAGCGCCTGGGCCAGCCGGCCGAGATCGCGAACGCCGTCGTCTTCCTGCTGTCCGACCAGGCCAGCTTCATCACCGGTGTGGTCCTGCCGGTCGACGGCGGCACACTGGTCGCGTGACCGACGCACCACTCCCCGGGGCGGGGCCGGCCGACGGCCCCGCCCCGGGCGACCCGCGGGTCCCCGCGTACCGCTCCGACCTGCTCGACTCGCTGGTGCGGGTCATGGGCCTGTGGACGAGCGGTGACTTCCTCGCAGCGGTCGCGGCCCGTGAGGGGATCGACCTGGACTCCCCGGCCGTCGTGGTGCTCACGGTCGTGTGGCGGCAGGGGCCGCGCCGTCCCTCGGCCATCGCGGAGCACCTGTCGACGGGGCCGTCGAACGTGAGCAAGATCCTGCGCCGCCTCGACGCGGCGGGCCTCACCGAGCGGCGCCAGGACCCCGACGACGCCCGTGCGTCGCGCGTCCACCTCACCGAGGAGGGGGCCCGGGTCGCGAGGGTGTTCGTCGCGGCGGGCGACAGGCTCGTCGACGAGCTGCTCGACGGGTGGGCACCCCAGGACCGGGTGGCCTTCGCAGCGCTCATGCGGCGCTTCGAGAGCGCCAGTGAGGCGTTCCTCGACCGGTCCTGACCCGGTGCGGCGCACGCCCGCCCGCTACGCCCACAGCAGCCGCCACCACGTCTCGCCCGGCGCGTCCGCGCGCTGGAGCGGGTGGATGCGGTGCGGTGCGTGGACCGCGTCGCCGAGCCCCAGCTCGTCCACGGCGTAGGCCCACAGCAGCTCGCACTCGCAGTCCGGGGTGTGCTGCTCGGTGACGAGCAGGTCCGCCTCGAAGCGCACGACGGCCCCCTCGGCGACGATCCGCTCGTCGCAGCGCCCCGGCCCCAGGACGTACCCGTGGAGCCGCACGTCCTCGGGGTGCTCGGCGGCTGCGCGGAGCAGGCTCCTCAGGGGCGGCGACCCGTTCGTCCTGTGCGCGAGCCGTGCGGGGGCGAGCCGGGCGAGGAGCGCCTCGGCGAGGGGGCCGTCGAGGCTCGCGAAGAACGTCGGTTCGAGGGGGTCGTCCTCGGGGTGCAGGACCGGTTCCAGGAGCTCGGGGACGGCGTCGTCGAGCAGCCAGCCGTGCGTGTGGGGGCCGTGGACGTGGTGGAACCCGCCGGGGCCGTTGGCCTCGGCGGCCTGGTGCCTCCACAGGGCGCGCAGCGTGGGCACGCCGAGGGGCGAGACGGGGTGCCGAGGGGTGGCTCGTCGTCGGGGGTGCGGGGTCCGGTTGCCGTGGCTCATGGGCGGTAGCGTGCCCGGCCCGTCGCGTCGTGGACCGGGAGCGCGCGGCCTCCTGTGGACGGGCGTGCAGAGGTGCCGCCTGTGGGTGACGCCGGAGCGAGGTGGGGCCGGGATCCGGGGGCTGCCCGCCGACCCGGTCGGCAGCGCGTGCCGGGTGGACCGCAGAGAGGGAGGATGCCTGCATGACGATCCTCGTGACCGGCGGCACCGGCACCCTCGGCACGCCCACGGTGGCCCTCCTGCGTGACGACGGGCACGACGTCCGCGTCCTCAGCCGGTCGGCGAGCCCCTCGACCGGCCGCGCGGCCGCTCCCGGTGCGACCGTCGTGACGGGCGACCTCACGACGGGCCAGGGCCTGCGTGAGGCGTTCGACGGCGTGCAGACCGTCCTGCACCTCGCGACGCGCGGTCCCCGGGCCGACGTCGAGATGGGGCGACGCGTCGTGGCCGCCGCCCAGGACGCGCAGGTGGGGCACGTCGTGCTCGTGTCGATCGTGGGCGTCGACCAGATCCCCCTCGGCTACTACCGCGCCAAGCTCGAGGTCGAGCAGATGCTCACCGCGTCCGGGCTGCCGCACACGATCCTGCGGGCCACGCAGTTCCACGAGTTCGTGGACGGCCTCTTCGCGGCGCAGCACCTCTCGCCCGCCCTGCTCACCCCGTGGCTCCAGGTCCAGCCGATCGCCGTGCCCGAGGTCGCCGCGCGCCTCGTGGAGATCGTCGGCGCCGGGCCCTCGGGCCGGGCGGCGGACATCGGCGGGCCCGAGCGGATCACGGGTCGCGAGGCCGCCCGCGCGTGGCTGCGGGCGACCGGGCGGCGTCGTGCCGTCGTGCGCGTGCGGCTCCCGGGCCGGACGTTCGGCGCGTACGCGGCCGGGCACCACCTGGTGCCGGGCGAGCCCTACGGGACGCAGACGTACGGGCAGCACCTGCTGGCGCGGTACGGTCCTCCGCGCTGACCCCTGCCTGCGACCGCCGTGACGGCGCGGCTGCCTGCGGTTGCCGGACGTCCGGCTCGGCACGATCGTGGAGAGCATGACCCGAGCCGCCGACGCCCCGTACCTCTCCCTCGACGTCCTGGTCCGATCGGTCGCGCTCGGCGTCGCGGCGGGCAGTCGGGCGTCGCTCGGCCTGGCTGCGCCGATCCTGACGTCGGCGCTCCCCGGGCCGGGGGGCGTGACGGCCAAGGTGGCTGCGGGGCTGGGGGTCGCGGCCGAGCTCACGGGCGACAAGCTGCCGAGCGCGGGCTCACGCCTCGAGCCGCCCGGGCCCGCGATCCGCATGGCGTCGGGGGCGCTCGGCGGGCTGGCCCTCGCCCGCCGTGCGGGCGTCGGCGTGCTCGCGCCCGTGGTCCTCGGGGCGGTGGCCGCTGCCGTCGGGACGGCGGGCGGGGCGATGTGGCGTCTCGCCGCGAGCGGCTGGGCGCCGGACTGGCAGCTCGCGGTCGCGGAGGACGCCGTCGCGCTGTCGTCCGCGGCGTTCGCGGTGCGCGCCTGAGGAGACCACGGCCCGACGGCGCCGCCCACCCCGGAGGTGAGCGGCGCCGTCGGGCGTCAGGTCGGGTCGGGGGACGTCAGGCGACGCGCTCCCACGGGCCCCACGCCGAGCCGTCCGGCCGCTGGTCCCTGGTCCACCAGCGCGCCACGTAGCTCGCGCCCTCGAACGTCACGCGCTCGCCCGCGACGTACACCCGCGTCGCCGCCCACGGGCTCGTGCCCGTCCCGTCGGCTGCGGCCGCCTCCTGCCACGGCCCGTGCACCGAGGCGCCCGGCTCCTGCCCCGAGGTCCACCACGACGCGACGTACGCGACACCGTCGTGCAGGACGACGTCACCGGCCGTGTAGACGGCCGACGCCGTCCACGCCGACGTGGCCGCATCCGGTGCGAGCTCGGCCGCGACGGGCGCGAGCAGGCGACCGTCGAGGTCGAACATGGCCTGGTTCTCCCACGCGTTGCCCGACGACGCGTCGGCCGGGTCCCACCCGTTGCCCTCGACCGACGTCCACGCCGGCTCCCAGTACACGACGCCCAGGCCGCGCCCACCCGGGGCCGACGCGACGACGTCCTGGATGGCACGCAGCGCCGCGGCCTGTCCCGCGGGGGTCGCGGGGTAGCCCGGCACGAGCTTCGCCTCGGTGTCGATCACGTTCTCCCACGCGGGCGACCCGTCCTCGAGCGTGAACGGGTAGGCCGTCTCGACGACCATGACGTCGCGGTCGTAGCGCGCCGAGAGCGTCGAGACCGCCCCCTGCAGGTCGCCCAGGCTGCCGTGCCAGTAGCCGTAGTAGCTCAGGCCGACCACGTCGAAGTCGACCCCGCGCGCGGTGACCTCGTCGAACCACCAGGTCAGGCCGCCGATCCCGTTGTTGATGTTCGTCAGGTGCAGGATCACCTGCGCCTCGGGGGTCACCTCGCGCACGGCCCGGGACCCGGCGCTCAGGAACGAGGCGAGCGCGTCCCACTCCGCCGTGTCGTAGCCGTCGCCGGGGACCACGTCCCACGTCTGCCCGTAGGGCCACATCATGCCCGGGTTGATCTCGTTGCCGACCTGCACGTAGTCGGTGGTCACTCCCGCGTCCCGCAGCGCGGTCAGCACGTCGCGCGTGTGGTCGTGGACGTCCTGCGCGAGCTCCTCCGTGGTGCCACCGACCCATGCCGCCGGGGTCCCCTGCGCGCCCGGGTCCGTCCAGCGGTCGGAGTAGTGGAAGTCGATCATGACGTCCATGCCCGCGGCCTCGATGCGCCGGGCGCTCTCCACGACGTGCGTGATCTCGTTGTACCCGTCGGCCGGGTCCACCCACACCTTGAGGCGGCCCAGGTTCATGCCCGCGTCCGCGAGGATCTCGACCGGGTCGCCCGGCGTGCCGTCGGTGCTCGCGTACGTCGCCCCGAAGTCCTCGTTCTTGGCGACGCCCGACAGGTCTCCGCCGCGCACGTCGCGCACCACGCGCCCGCGCTCGAGGGACACGTCGTCGACCGACGCCCACGCGCCGCCCGGCCCGTCCGTCACGACCTCGACCGTGCAGTCGCCGCCCGTCACGTACGCCGAGACGGACAGCCTGACCCACTGGTCGTCCTGCTCCGTGACGGGGGTCGTGGTCGCGTCGTCGACGCCGCAGCCCGTGAGCGCGAGCCGCGTCGCGTCGAGCGCGCCGCCCGACTTCACCCAGGCGCTCGCGGTCCACCATCCCGTGGCCAGGCCCTCGGCCGTCTGGGCCGTCGTGACGTCGTAGGCGTCACCGGCCCAGTGCGTCAGCCGGCCCGACGACGACGCGTGCCCCGCGTCCTCGACCTTCGCCCCGCCGTCGTGCCCCGAGGTGCTCGTCACGGTCCAGCCCGTGAGCCCGTCCTCGAAGCCGGGGTTCACCAGGGCGCCCGCCGGGCTGCTCGCCGCGACCGCGGGTGCGGTCCCGGCGAGCACCAGCGCGGCCACCAGGACCCCCATGGTGCTCGTGGTCGTCGATCTCATCCGTCCTCCTTGACGTCGTGCGTGGGTCGAGCAAGGACCCGCGGGTGGTCCGGCCGGCCGGGGGAGCGACCGGCCCGACCACCCGCGGGAGCGTGGCGAGCGGGTCAGGCGAGCGGGGCGCGCAGCACGCGCACGGCCCCCGCCGCGACCGGGGCGACGCCCGGCGTGGCCTCTCCGCTCACGAGGTCGGTCGTGCCGTCCGGCAGGCCGGGCAGCTTGACCTCCTCGTCGGTGTGGTTGATCGCGACGACGTACTCGGCGTCGTCGCCGCGGCGGCGCACCACCTCGAAGCCCTCCACGAGGCCCGACGGCGCCAGCCCGGCGTCCGCGTAGACGGCGCCCAGGAGCGTGCCCAGCGCGGCGACGTCGAGGCGGGTCGAGACGTACCAGCCCGTGCCCTCGCCGAGCGTGTGCCGCGTGATCGCGGGCGCGCCCGGGGCCGGTCCGTCGACGTACGTGCCCACGACCTGCGCGCCCTCGAGCGCGATGTCGTCGGCCCACACGTCGCCCGGGAGCGTGCCCGTCAGGGCCGGTGCGACGTCGCCGCCGTCGAGCGCGACGCTCAACGAGTCGCCCGCACGCAGCGGCAGGAACTCCTCGACCGTCAGGCCGAGCGCGCGCCGCAGCGGCGCCACGAACCCGCCCGGGTGCACGGCGTCGTGCTCGTCGACCGCGGCCGAGAAGTACGAGACCAGGAGCGTGCCGCCGCCCTCGACGTAGCGCGTGAGGTTGTCGGCCGACTCCTGCGTCAGCAGGTACGACGCGGGCGCCACGACCAGCCGGTACCCCGACAGGTCCTGCCCGGGGTGCGCGAAGTCGACCTGGACGCCGTCGCGCCAGAACCGGTCGTAGAACGCGTCGACCCGCTCACGGTGCCGCGCGTCCTCGCTCGGACGCCACTCCAGGTCCTGCGCCCAGAACGACTCGGGGTCCCACAGGATCGCGACGTCGGCGTGCACGCGCGACCCGCGCAGCTCGCCGACGGCACCCAGGTCGGCACCCAGCGCGACGACCTCGCGCCACACCCGGCTGCTCGTGCCCGCGTGCGGCAGCATGGCCGAGTGGAACTTCTCGGCCCCCGAGCGCGAGGCCCGCCACTGGAAGAACATGATCGCGTCGGCGCCGCGGCCCAGGTGCGAGAACGCGTTGCGTGCCATCTCGCCCGGACGCTTGGCGACGTTGCGCGGCTGCCAGTTCACGCCCGACGTCGAGTGCTCGAGCAGCATCCACGGCTTGCCGCCCGCGACCGAGCGCGTCAGGTCCGCCGCGAGCGCGAGCCCCACCTCGTTGCGCGGGTCGCCCGCCCGCAGGTAGTGGTCGTTCGAGACGATGTCGACCTCGCGGGCCCACGCCCACAGGTCGGTCGACGGGCACTCGCCCGCCATGAAGTTGGTCGTGACCGGCACCGACGAGTGCGCGCGGATCGCGTCGCGCTCGGCGACGAAGCACGCCAGCAGGGCGTCGTTCGTGAAGCGCGCGAAGTCCAGGCGCTGCGCGGGGTTCACGACCGAGGCCGCGACCGCAGGGACGCCCACGTGCTCCCACTCGCCGTAGACCTGGCCCCAGAAGCGGGTGCCCCACGCGGCGTTCAGGCCGTCGAGGTCGCCGTAGCGCTCGCGCAGCCACTCGCGGAAGGCCGCGGCGCTCGCGGGCGAGTAGTCGTCGGACACGGGTGCGCCGTACTCGTTGTGCACGTGCCACAGGGCCAGGGCGGGGTGCGAGGCGTATCGGCTGGCGAGCTCGGTCGTGATGCGCACGCAGGCGCGGCGGTAGTCGGGCGAGCTGGGCGAGACCATGCCGCGCGAGCCGAACCCGAGGACGGTCCCGTCGCGGGTCACGACGCGCGAGTCGGGGTAGGCGTGGAAGAACCAGGCGGGCGGCGACGCGGTGGGGGTGCCGAGGTCGACGCGGATGCCGTTCGCGTGCAGCAGGTCGAACAGGCGGTCGAGCCAGTCGAGGTCGAACTCTCCCTCGCGGGGCTCCATGAGCGCCCAGCTGAACATGCCGATGCTCACGAGGTTGACGCCCGCCTCGCGCATCAGGGTCACGTCCTGCTCCCAGACCTCTTCCGGCCACTGCTCGGGGTTGTAGTCACCGCCGTAGCAGATCGCGTCGACGCCAGGCAGCCAGCCGTCGTAGACGGGGCCGACCGGGCGGGGCTTGGCGGAAGTCATGCGCTCTCCTTGCAACACGTCGCTGTGCACGATCACAGGTGTGATCGACCGTGCAACACCTAGGTAACAGCATGAAACATGATGTTGACAAGACCATGCTGGGCGTGAGTACTGTGACCGTGCACAGCCCCACACTGTCGTGAGTCGCCCTGGCCCAAGCCGTGGCGAGAAGCGCGATGGTTCCTTGACGAGGAGGACCTCATGCGCCTGTCCACAGGCACCAAGGCAGCGGCGATCATCGCCTCCGCCGCACTACTGATGACCGCCTGCAGCTCGGGCGACGGCTCCGACAGCGCGGCCGGCGACGGCCCGGTCGAGCTCACGTTCTGGACCTGGGCGCCCAACGTCGACAAGGTCGTCGAGACCTGGAACGCCGCCAACCCGGACATCCAGGTCACGGTCAACAAGCAGGACGGCGGCGACCCGGCGATCACCAAGCTGCTCACCGCGGTCAAGGCCGGCAGCGGCGCACCGGACATCATGCAGACCGAGTACCAGAAGATCCCCACGCTGGTCTCGGCCGACGCGCTCGCCGACATCTCCGGCGAGGTCTCGGACCTGGCGGACCAGTTCCCCGAGGGTGTCTGGAACGACGTGACCCTGGGCTCCGACGCGGTGTACGCCGTGCCGCAGGACTCGGGCCCCATGCAGTTCTACTACCGCGCGGACATCTTCGAGCAGCTCGGCCTGACCGTCCCCACGACGTGGGACGAGTACGCCGCGACGGCCGCCGCCCTCCAGGCCGCCGACCCCAGCAAGTACCTCGGCACGTTCTCCGCGACCGACGCCGGCTGGTTCACGGGCCTCGCGCAGCAGGCCGGCGCCTCCTGGTGGGGCATCGACGGCGACGCATGGTCCGTGGCGGTCGACGACGAGGCGACGCTCAAGGTCGCCGACTACTGGGGCGGGCTCGTCGAGTCCGGCGTGATCGACAACAAGCCCATGTACACCCCCGAGTGGAACGCCGCGCTCAACGACGGCACGCAGATCGGGTGGCTCTCGGCCATCTGGGCGCCGGGCGTCCTCGAGGGCAACGCCCCCGACACGGCGGGCCTGTGGAAGATGGCCCCCATGCCGCAGTGGGACGCCGCGAAGCCCGCCACGGGCAACTGGGGCGGTTCCGCGACGGCCGTGACGAGCCAGTCGAAGCACCCCGAGCAGGCCGCGGAGTTCATCACGTGGCTCAACTCCTCGCAGGAGGGCGTCGACCTGCTCGTCGAGCAGACCGGCATCTACCCCGCGAACATCCCGGCGTCGGCCGAGGCGCTGTCCGAGCCGCCGGCGTTCTTCGCGAACCAGCCCGACTTCTACGAGATCGCGGCCCAGACGGCCAAGACCGCGGGCAGCTTCACGTACGGCCCCAACGTCAACGTCACGTACTCGGCGTACAACGACGAGTTCGGCAAGGCCACCGAGGCCAGGTCGCGTGCCGCGTTCACGACCGCGGTCGAGACCATGCAGAAGGTCACGCTCGACGACATGAAGACCTCCGGCTTCACCGTCAAGGAGTAGGCCCGACGGCGACCGCCCGGTCCGTCCGGGCGGTCGCCCCGGTCGTCGCCCGCACCGGGCCCCGACCACCCGGGCGACGGACGAGCCCGACGGGCTCACGCCCACCCACCTGCTCCGTGCTTCACCAGCCGCCTGCTCCCGTACGGCGGAGACCTTTCGAGGAGAGATCGTGACCACGACCACGCCAGCGCGGCCCAGCGCGCCGCCCGCGGTGCGACGCCGCCGACCGGGGGCCTCACGGCGCCAGGCAGCCCCCTGGGGCTTCCTCGCCCCGGCGATCGTGCTGTTCGTCCTCTTCCTCGCGCTGCCCATCGCCTACGCGGTGTACCTGAGCTTCCGCACCGAGAAGGTCAGCGGGCTGGGCCTGGGGTCCGGGTCGCGGACCGAGGTGTGGAACGGGTTCGCGAACTACGCGGCCTCGCTCGCGGACCCCGAGTTCCTCGCGTCGGTGGGCCGCGTCGGGCTGTACGGCGTGATCGTGGTCCCGACCATGCTGGGGCTCGCGCTGCTCTTCGCGCTGCTGCTCGACTCGCGTCGCTCCCGCGCCACGAAGTTCTCGCGCATCGCGATCTTCCTGCCCTACGCCGTGCCCGCGGTCATCTCCTCGCTCCTGTGGGGCTTCCTCTACCTGCCGGGCGTGAGCCCCTTCTACTACGTGTTCGAGCGGCTCGGCTGGGACGTCCCGTCCCTGTTCTCGTCGAACCTGGTGATCTTCGCGGTCGCGAACATCGCGGTGTGGGGCGGCGTCGGCTTCAACATGGTGGTCATCTACACGTCGCTGCGGGCCATCCCGTCCGAGCTGTACGAGGCCGCCGAGCTCGACGGCTGCACCCAGGTCGGGATGGCGTGGCGGATCAAGATCCCCATCGTGATCCCGTCCATCATCATGACGTTCGTCTTCTCGATGATCGCGACCCTGCAGGTCTTCGCCGAGCCGACGACGCTCAAGCCGCTCAGCAACACGATCTCGAGCACGTGGACCCCGCTCATGAAGGTGTACCGCGACGCCTTCATCCGCGGCGACCTGTACTCGGCGGCCGCGACCTCGGTCATCATCGCCCTCGCGACGTTCGTCCTCTCGTTCGGCTTCCTGCGCCTCGTGCAGAGCCGTGCCTTCGGTCAGGAGAAGTGACCATGACTACCGACGCCGCCGAGACCGCGCTCGTCGCGGAGACCGCCGGGGACCGTCCCGGACCCGTCGCCCGGGGTGGGCGCCCCGCACGCAGGGCCCCCCGGACGGGGCACCGGTCCGCAGGTGAGCGCCCGAGCGGGACCGCGACCGCGATCCTCCTCGTGGGCGCCCTGTACTGCCTGCTGCCCGTGCTGTGGGTCGTCGTCGCCTCGACCAAGTCGGGGAGCGAGCTGTTCTCGACGTTCACGTTCGCCCCGTCGACGCACTTCGTGGAGAACGTGTCCGACCTCAACGCGTACCGCGGCGGCCTGTTCTGGCGGTGGATGGCGAACACGGCCCTCTACGCCGGGGTCGGCGCCATGCTGTCGGTCGTCGTGTCGGCCATGGCGGGCTACGCGCTCGCGAAGTACCGGTTCCGGGGCAAGTCCGCGGTCTTCAACATGCTGCTCGCGGGCGTGCTCGTGCCGGGCGTGGTCCTCGCGATCCCGCAGTACCTGCTCCTGGCGCAGATCGGCCTGACGAACACCTACTGGGCCGTGCTCCTGCCGAGCATCATCAGCCCGTACGGCATCTACCTGGCCCGGATCTACGCGGGAGCCTCGATCCCCGACGAGATCGTCGAGGCCGCGCGGACCGACGGCGCGAGCGAGCTGCGCACGTTCGCACAGGTCGCGATGCCCATGATGGCGCCGGGCCTGGTGACCGTGTTCCTGTTCCAGTTCGTCGCGATCTGGAACAACTTCATGCTGCCGTACATCATGCTGGGCGACGACAAGCTGTTCCCGCTGACGGTGGGCCTGTCGGGCCTGCTCAACCAGGGGGCGTCGCAGCCCGCGCTGTACACCCTCGTGATCACGGGAGCGCTGCTGTCGATCGTCCCGCTCGTGGCCCTGTTCCTCCTCCTGCAGCGCTACTGGCAGGTCGACCTGGCCGCCGGCGCGGTCAAGGCCTGAGGATGTCCCTAGACTCACGTCTCGTGGAGCAACCCGGTGAAGACGCCGCCCCCGACCACGTCCCGGGCGCCGAGCCGCAGCCTGCCCGCGAGAGGCGAGCGACGGCGTCGGGCAGCGGGGCGAAGGCGAGCGGCGGCGCGAAGCGGCGACCCACGATCCGTGACGTCGCCGAGGTCGCGGGCGTCTCGCGCGGGACCGTGTCACGCGTGATCAACGGCGGCCACTGGGTCTCCCCCGACGCGCTCGCGGCCGTCAACGAGGCGATCCGGACCACGGGGTACGCCGCGAACCAGCACGCGCGCAGCCTCGTGACGGGACGGTCGAACTCGATCGCTTTCCTGCTCACCGAGCCGCAGCACCTGCTCTTCGAGGACCCCAACTTCTCGATCCTGCTGCGCGGCGCGGCCGAGGAGCTCGCGAAGCGCGAGATGCCGCTGCTGCTCATGGTCGCGGGCACCCCCGAGGAGCGCCGGCGCATCGGCGGGTACGTCGCGGCGGGCCACGTCGACGGCGTCCTGCTCATCAGCTCCCACCAGGGCAACCCCATGCTGGCGGAGCTCCTCAAGCAGAAGGTCCCGACCGTCGCCTGCGGTGTGCCGCTCGGGTACGAGGGGCGCGTCGGGTACGTCGCGGCCGACGACCGGGCCGGGGCGCGCATCATGACGCAGCACCTGCTCGACTCGGGGCGCACCCGCATCGCGACGATCACCGGTCCGCTCGACACCCCGGGCGGGACGCTGCGCCTCGACGGGTACCGCGACGCGCTGGGGGACCGGTTCGACGAGACGCTCGTCGCGCACGGGGACTACTCGCGCGAGCGGGGGCGGCTCGCGATGGCCGAGCTGCTCGAACGCCGGCCCGACCTCGACGCCGTGTTCGTCGCGTCCGACCTCATGGCCGCGGGGGCGCTCGTCGCGCTCCAGGCCGCAGGGCGCAGCGTCCCGGAGGACGTGGCCGTGGGCGGGTTCGACGACTCGGGGGTCGCCGCCTCGCTCCACCCCGCGCTCACGACCATGCGGCAGCCGTTCGAGCGCATCAGCGCCGAGATGGTGCGGCTGCTGCTCGAGGTCGTCGAGGGGCAGGAGCCCGCGGCGATCACCCTGCCCACGTCGCTCGTGGTGCGGGACTCGGCCTAGCCCGACCCGTGCACACGGGCCGCGGCCGGTGCCGTGTCCACCGGTGAGCCCGCGCGGGTCGTCGCCGCCCGGCGTGCGGCGGCAGGTCGGCTTGATCCGGTCCGGACGGCCCGCGCCGCGCGGCGGCCCGAGCGGCGCCCGACGGCGGAGGGCGAGCTCCGCCGTCGGGCCGCGGACTCAGCAGGTCAGGTTGTCGCCCGTCGTGGTCCCCAGGACGTCGGCGTACCGGCGGAACAGCTCCACGCGGTGGGCGACCTGGCGCGGGTTCCCGCCGTCGCACTCGAGCGGGCCGTTGATCGCGCGGATCGTCTCGCGGAAGCCGTGCTCCCCGACGATCGCCTCGTGGCACGTCATGGTGCCCTCGCCCGGCTGCGTGTTCCAGTACCAGAGCGCCGTCTTCCACGCCACGGTCGGGTCCGTCTCGACGAGGAACGGGTTGTTCAGCAGGTCGATGCCCAGGGCGTCACCCGCCGCCTTGTAGTTGAAGTTCCAGGAGAGCTGGATCGGGCCCTTGCCGTAGTACGCGTCCTGGCCCGCGGGGCACCCGTACGGCTGCGACGGGTCGCAGTAGTGCGAGTACACGGTCGTGTCGAGCTCGCTCACGTGCAGCAGCCCCGTGCTCTCGTGGCTCACGTTCGCGAGGAACGCCGCGGCCTCGCGGGCCGCGATCTCCTGGCCGCCCGACGTCGCGAACTCCGGGTACGCCTCCGTGGCCGCGACCAGGCCCTCGTACGTGTAGAACGGGTTGCGGTCCGGGAACATCTCCTCGAACTGCGCCTCGGTCACCACGAAGCCCGTCGTGATGCCGCTCGTCGAACCTGTCTCAGCCATGAGCCACCCTCTCGTCACTGTCCTGGACGGAACGCTCCCGACGACTCGTCGGCGACTCGTCGGGCAGTCCGTCGGCGTTCACGCGCCACCCTAGGGGACGAGCGACGGCTCCTCGGTATCGGTGTGCAGAGCGCTTCGAGGGGCGTCCTCCGAGGTCGACCGGGACGGGTCCTCGACGTCGGGACGACTCCCCGGACCGGCCGCGTCCGTCGGCGGGACGATCTCCGCGGACGCCCCTCCGCCCGTCCGCTCGTACGTGAGACCGGCCAGCAGGGCCGCGACCCACCCGGTCGCGAGCGGCCACACGAGGCTCGCCTGCGCCGCGGGCAGGACGAGGTCCACCGTGGCCGGATGCAGGCCGCTCGGTGCGTACGTCGCGAACGACCGCGCCGTCCCGGCGAGCACGGCCGCGACCACGGTCGCGTGCCAGACGGCGAGCGTCGACGTCCACCGGCCCGCACCCGGCGGCAGCCGACGGGTCGCGAGCCACGCACCGCCCGCGACCACCAGCCCGACGACCACGGCCAGGACGACCTCCGTCACCTGGACCGCCTGCGCCTGCGGGGCGAACCGGAAGATCATGGCCCCGGGCGCGATCTCCCCGACGAGGTCGATCGGGCCGCGGGCGCTGCGGTGCCACACCAACCACGACCCGGCAGCCCCCACCGCGACCCACACGACCGTCGCCGTGAGGCCCGCGACGAGCACCGCCGGGTAGGCGCGCGCCCGCAGCGGCTTGCGCGACCTGCGCGTCGCAGGGAGGTCGGGAGCGGACGAGCGGTTCGTCACCGCGAGAGTGCCGACCAGGGACAGCGCCACGACCCAGCCGTTGACCAGACCCCACCACCCGCCGTCGAACGAGGACGCCAGCAGGTGGAACGCCGGATTCATGGGCGCAGGGAAGGCGATGTCCGCGACCGTGTCCGCGACCGACCCCACCACGCCACCGACGACCACCCCCGACCATGCCGCGAGGAAGACCGCCCAGCCGCCGCTCCGCCGAGGAAGACGCCGCGTCGCGAGGTATGCGACCGCCATGACGACCAGCCCGGCGAGCAGGGCCGCGAGGATCGTCTGCCCGGTGATCGCGGCCCCGCCGGGCAACGTGCCGTTCGGGTGGGGGACCAGGGCCCGGACCAGCGAGGCGTCGACCCTGTCGGTGAGGTTCGTGTGCGCCCAGTCGCTCAGGACCGCCGTCCCGACCCACACGATCGACGTGACGAGCCCGGCCACGAGCACGGCGGGCTCCCTGCGTGACGTCATCGGCATGCCCGCGAGGGTAGCCGGTCAGAACCAGCCGAAGCGAGCGGCCGTCCTGACGGCCTCGGCCCTGCTGGTCGCTCCCAGCTTCGCCTGTGCGGACACCAGGTAGTTGCGCACCGTCCCCACGGCCAGGTGCGCGCGCTGCGCGATGACCGAGCTCGGCAGGTCGAACGACGCGAGCCGGAGCACGTCGAGCTCCCGTGGGCTCAGAGGGCACGCGGGCGCCGTCAACGCGTCCGCGGCCAGGCCCGGGTCGACGTACCGGCCGCCGTCGTGCACGAGCCGGACGACCCCCGCCAACGTGGTCCCGGACGCCCCCTTCGTCACGAAGCCCTGGGCGCCCGCCTCCAGGGCGCGGCGCAGGTGAGGCGGGCGGCCACGGCCCGTGAGGATCACGGTCCGGCACGCGGGCACCGCTGCCGTGACCTCGCCGGCGACCGCGATGCCGTCGAGCCCCGGCATGTCGAGGTCGACGAGCGCGACGTCCGGGCGGTGCTCGCGCGCGAGCCGGACCGCGTCGTGACCGTCCGCGGCCAGCGCGACCACCTCGAGATCGTCCTCGAGGGTCAGCAGCGCCGCCAGGGCGGTCCGGACGAGCTCCTCGTCGTCGGCGAGCAGCACACGGATCACGGAGGACCTCCGGTCGTCGACGGCGCGGGAAGCCCCGGGACCCGCGCCCGCAGCACGAACTCGTCGCCGTCGCGGTCGACCGACAGGGCGCCGCCCGCCTCCGCGAGGCGGTCCGCGACCCCTGCGAGCCCGGAGCTGAACGGGTCGACGGGTGCCCCGCGCACGCCGTCGTTGCGCACCGCGAGGGTCACGGTCCCGTCCCCGACGCCGACCTCGACGCGGCACCACGTGGCCTCGCTGTGGCGCAGGACGTTGGTCGCGGCCTCCCGCAGGACGGGCACCAGGGTCGTGGCGGCCCCCGGGGGGACGAGCGTCAGGTCGCCGTCGACCGTGCAGCGCACGTCCGCGGACCCGAGCACCGTGCGGACGGCGTCGAGCTGGGCGACCAGGTCGATCGAGCGGTACCCGTGCACGGCCTCGCGCACCTCGCCGAGCGCCGAGCTCGCGATCTGCCGGATCTGCTCGGCCTCGGTGCGCACCTGGGGGTCGCCGGGCTCGAGGCGGGCGACGAGCTCGGCCTTGAGCGCGATCACCGTGAGGTCGTGGCCCAGGAGGTCGTGCACGTCGCGCGCGAAGCGCAGCCGCTCCTCGCTCGCGGCGAGCTGGGCGCGGGCCTCCCGGGCGGCGCCCGCGTCGACCAGCAGGCTCCACAGCCACACGGGGGACCAGTTGACGGCCGCGACCGATGCGCCGATCAGCCCCGTGATGACGACCGCGGGCCACACCGCACCGCCCGTGACCCACGCCGTGGCCGCGCTGACCGCGGTGCACCCGAGCCCGACCACGACCGCCGTCCGCGCCCGCACGAGCAAGGGCGAGACCCCGACGACCGTGGCCCCGATCCACGCCCAGGTGTCCCAGACGCCCGCCGCGACAGGGGCCACGAGTCCGAGCGAGGCCACGGTCGTCACGGCGGACGCGACGAGCCACCGCCTCCGCGCCCTCTCGCCGAGCCAGGGAGTCACGGCGGACCGCACGGCTCCCGCGGTCGTCACGCTGAAGGCGAGGATGCCGACCGCACCGAGCACGACCCACACGGGGCGCGTCTCGCGGGTCAGACCGATCCCGGGCATCAACAGGCTCGTCCACAGCGTCGTCGCGAGCCACACGAGGACGAGCAGCCGCGCTCGCGCGAGGCGCCGGTCGCGGGGGTCGAGCGGGCGAGACCTGGGATGGTCCATGCCAGCGATCGTAGGCCGGGGCCGCGCACGGTGTCCTGGTGCGTTCCGCACGGATCCTGATGACACCGCACCCCTGACGCCGGTGCGCCCACCGGCCGGACGGTGGTGCCATGAACACGACACCTCTCCTGGACCCGGCGGTCGCCGCCGGGGACCGTTCACCGCACCGTCGTCCGTCGAGGCGCCTCGTCGCCCACCTCGCCCAGATGCTCGTCGCCATGCTCCTGGGCATGTTCCTGCTCGTCCCGGTCTGGGAGGCAGCCCTGAGGTCACTCGGCTGGGAGGCCGCTGGTACCGGGGCCGAGGGCACGGCCCTCGCCATGGCGACGACCATGAGCATCGGGATGGGCCTGTGGATGGTCCACCAGGGGCACCGTCTGCGCGACGTGGGCGAGATGTGCCTGGCGATGTACCTGTCGCTCGCGCTGGCCCTGGTCCCGTACTGGGCCGGCGTGGTCTCGGCGGACACCGCGCTCGTCGTGGGGCACGTCCTCATGCTGCCCGCGATGGTCGCCGTGATGCTGGCCCGGCGCACGCACCACGAGGGGACGACGGCGCGGGCCGTGCCCGTCTCCGGGGCACGCAAGGTGCTCGACGCCGTCGCGCACCGCTGGCCCACTCTCCTCGGGCTCGGCCTGACGTTCGACAGCTGGATCAGCCCGGGCATCCCCTCGCCGTGGCTCCTCGTGTTCCTGGGGGCGGAGTACCTCGTGATCGGCACCCTGCGCCGCCAGTTCCGCCGGGACCGGGTCCTGGCCCTGCACGTGGTCGGGTTCGTGGTCTACGCCGGGCTCGCGGTCCTCGCGGCCACCCTGCCGCCCGACGCCGCCGCGTACGTCGTCGCGGCCGGCTGGCTCCTGCACGTGGGATGGGACGCCGCGCTGCACCGTGCGAACCGGATCGTGTGGCGCTGGTACGCCGAGACCTGCGTGGTCATCGACCTCGTCCTCGGGCTCACGGTCCTCCTCGTCGTGCGCTGACCGCCCGACGGCGGAGCGCACCTTCTCCTGGAAGGTGCGCTCCGCCGTCGGGCAGGGGAGGTGCAGGGACTCAGCAGGTGAGGTTGGAGCCCGTCGTCGTCCCCAGGATCTGCGCGAAGCGCTGGAACGCCGCGATGCGGCTCTGGACCTGCGCCGGGTTGCCGCCGTTGCACTCCATCGAGCCGTTGATCGAACGGATCGACTCACCGAAGCCCGAGCCGCCCACGATCGCCTGGTGACCGGACATGGTGCCCGCCCCCGACTGCGTGTTCCAGAACCACAAGCCCGTCTTCCAGGACACGGCCGCGTCCGTCTCGACCAGGTACGGGTTCCGCAGCAGGTCGATGCCCAGGGCGTCGCCCGCGGCCTTGTAGTTGTAGTTCCACGAGAGCTGGATGGGGCCCTTGCCGTAGTACGCCGACTGGCCCGCGGGGCACCCGTACGACTGCGACGCGTCGCAGTAGTGCGGGTAGTTCGCCGTGTTGATCTCCTTGATGTAGACCAGGCCGCCCGTCTCGTGGTTCACGTTCGCGAGGAACGCCGCCGCCTCACGCTTGGCGACCTCGGAGCCGCCCGTCGTGGCGAACTGCGGGTACGCGCTGAGCGCCGCGACCAGGCCCTGGTACGTGTAGAACGAGTTCCGGTTGGGGAACATCTGGTTGAACTGGGCCTCGCTCACCACGAAGCCGGACTGGTTGCCGCCGCCGGTGCTGCCGCCCGTGGTGCCGCCGGTCGTTCCACCCGTGGTGCCGCCCGTCGAGCCACAGGCGCCCTGGGTGCGCCAGACGCCCCACTGGCCCGTGGTGCCGGGCGCCTCGCCCTGCGTCCACCAGCCCGCCTTCCAGTTCTGGTTGTCCTTCGAGACCACCGCGCCACCCGTGTAGACCGCGGACGCGGACCACGCCGGAGCACACACCTCGGCGGCCGCCGCGCGGGGAGCCGGACCGGCGACCGACCACGCGAGGGCCGTCGTCAGGAGAAGAGCAAGAAGGGCCAGCACCGTCGCTGGCCGTCGGATCGTTCGTGCCGTGAGCATGCACGTGCCTCTCGTCGATTTCAGGGGGACGTCTGCGAGCCTGTGGGGAGCGACGGGAGATGGTCAATGCACGTAGGGGGTACTACGTAGGCGCGGTGGGCTGTGCGGGGCGGGGCCCGAGCGGAAGGGGCGATGTGCCGATCCTGCTCGACGCCACTTCTCGCGGCGGGGGCGTGCAACTACTGCGACTGGGCAACCGCCGGGTGGCTGATCGCGGGTCATGGCAGCGAGATCTGTCCGTTGTCGCGGAGCGTGCAGTTCGGGCTGTCGCACAGGCGGACCGGACGACCCGCCCTCCACGTTCGGTGCCGGGCGCCGACCAGTTTGCGCCTCCTGCGTACTTTCAGGTACAAATGTCCTAGGTCCAGAGTGACCGGCGATACGCCCTCCGCGTGCCGGTCCGGCAACCGCGCTCTCTGCGCACGGTGCCCCAGGAGGAAGACCCGCCCGCAGCCGACCGGCAGCGGGAAGCGCAGGGTCATCGACCCGCCCGGACTCCGGTGCTGGTCGATCACCTTCCTCGGCGAAGGAAGCAGCATGACCGAACAGCTCGACAACTCGTCCCCCCTCCCCGACCGGGAGAACACCCAGCCCGCCCCTGCGACCCAGGCCACCGTCCGGCGGGTCTTCCCGGAGGACGAGTGCGAGGCGATCGTCGGAGACGACGCATTCCCCGTCCGGTGCCTCCGGCACCCCGTCGTGCAGACCCCTTTCGACAGGGCTGAAGGCTGCCTCGTGGTCCCCTCGGTGCTCTGCGTCGTGTGCAGGCGCAACGTCCGCCAACTCCGGCGAGGGGTCACGACCGGCTTCACTGCGCCGTGCACCACCTGCCACGAGGTCTTCGCGATGCTCGAGCGGGCGGCCGCCGACATGCCCGGGGCCCTCGACCGCGTCCTGCGCCACATCCCGACGAACACCACCGTCGTCACCACACCGCAGTCCGCGCCGAGGTGGCACGGGATGTTCACCGAGGTGGTGGCACGAGGGGCTCGGCCGTTCCAGCTCGACACGGGCTCGATCGGTCGCATCGATCCCGTCGGTCAGTCCGTGCACCCTGCCGTCCAGCGCGACGGCCTCGCGCCGCTCGAGCCCCAGGCCGTGTACGTCCGGCTCGCCGAGTGGACAGCCCTCGTGCCCCGGGACCTGCGCTCGGTCTCCGACCGCCTCCGGGCAGGGATCGAGGTCCAGCCCGGCAGGGTCGAAGCCGTCGTCGTCCGTGAGAAGCCCGCCGCCTGGTTCGACGAGCTCGTCGCGGTCGCGCTCATCCACGAAGCCACCCGAACGGGTGAAAAGCCATGACCAGGGCGACCGATACGCCCCCGGCGCGTGACGGCGTCGGGCAGGTCCGGTACACCAGAGCCATGCCGCCCCGCACCTACCCGACCGAGCCCGCCTACCCTCCCGACGGGGGCGCGGAGCGTGCCGTTCACGAAGCCCTTCTGGCGCAGCTACCCGATGACGCCGCGGTCTTCCACGGCCTGCGGCTGCAGGAGGACGAGCAAGAGTACGAGATCGACCTGCTCGTCGCCTGGCCCGGGTTCGGGCTCGCCGCGATCGAGGTCAAGGGTGGGCACATCGAACGGCGTGACGGCGCGTGGAGCCAAGGGAGCGGGGACCAGCGGCGCCGCATCGACCCGGTCGGGCAAGCGCAAGGAGCCCGGCACGCCCTCCAGTCGCTGCTGCGCCGCCGCGGTCTCCTCGCCGCCGACGCCCGTGCCTCGCACCTCGTCGCGTTCCCCCACCAGTACGTCGCATCCACCTGGGAGACGCTCGACCTGCCCCGCGACATGATCATCGACCGGGGCGACGTCGAACGCGGGCACGGGACCGCCGAACGCGTGCGCAACGCGATCACCCGCCACGGCCAAGGCCACGCCGCGCTCACCCACGCCGACCTCGACGACCTGGTCACGGCGCTCGCCGGTGGGTTCCCCAGCCAGGCCGAGCACCTCGCCGCCGCAGCCGCACACGAGGACCGGCTCGAGCAGATGACCCGCGACCAGGGCCGCATCCTCGACTACCTGCGCAAGGCACGGCGCCTGCGCGTCGTCGGCGGCGCAGGTTCTGGCAAGACGTGGCTCGCGCTCGAGCAGGCCCGACGGCGTGCACGCGCCGGCGAGTCCGTCGCCCTCCTGTGCTACTCACGTGGCCTCGGACGGTACTTCGAGCGGATCGTCGAGACGTGGCCCGCCCGCGAACGCCCCACCTACGTCGGGCTCTTCCACGACCTGCCGCGCACCTGGGGTGCAGAACCGGGTGCCGACGACGACGGGGACTACTGGGAACGGCGGCTCCCGCTCGCCCTGGGGGAGCTCGCGGCCCACCGGTCGCCGGCCGAACTGTTCGACGCGGTCGTCGTCGACGAGGCCCAGGACTTCGGCGACCTCTGGTGGCCCTCGCTCATGAAGTGCCTGCGCGACCCCGACACGAGCGGCCTCTACGTCTTCATGGACGACGCCCAACGCATCTTCCCCCGCGAAGGACGGGTCCCCATCGAGCTCGTCCAGGTCACGCTCGACGAGAACCTGCGCTCGACCAAGCAGATCGCCCAGGTCTTCGGTGCCCTGTCCGAGGACCTGCTCCGTCCCCGCGGCATGGACGGGCCTCCCGTCCGTCTCGTGGACGTCCCCGCCGAGGAGGCCGTGGGCGCCGCCGACGACGCCGTCGAGGCGCTCCTCGACGAAGGCTGGGCGTCCGGATCCGTCGCCTTGCTCGCCACCGGTCGTCGGCACCCCGCCCAGGTCAACGAGGTCGAGCTCGGCGGCCACGCCGCCTACTGGGATGCCTTCTTCGCCGAGTCGGACGTCTTCTACGGGCACGTGCTCGGGTTCAAGGGCCTCGAACGACCCGTCGTCGTGCTCGCCGTCAACGGTGTCCGCGACGTGGCCCGGGCACGCGAGATGTTGTACACCGGGCTGTCCCGAGCTCGATCGCTGCTTGTGGTCGTCGGGCCGCGCGAATGGATCGAACAGGTCGGCGGAGAAGCTGTGCGGCGGCGGCTGGGGAAGGCGGTGGGCTGGGAGGTGGGTGGGTGACCCTGCCAGCGCACGTACTACCACGCGACAGCCCTCACTGGGCGGTAGGCATACCACCTGCGAGACCAACGATGATGAACAGGATCATTTTGACGACGGATGAGGCAGCAGGACAGGAAGTACCACGGGAGATCGTGACGTTTGCGCGACAAGTGGCGACAGTGACGATCGATGGCGAGCTTTCACTCGACGAGCGCCGTCGAAGGGAGTCCGTCGAACACCGGTGGATGAGTCGAACCGGGATCGCGATCGGTGCGACCACAATGTTGGCGTGCGTCGCGGGAGCGGCTCAGATGTTCATCGATGGAGACGTCGGTATCGCAGTGGTGACGCTCTTCGGGAGCGTTCTCCTGGCAGTTCCGGTAGGTGTTCTTGGCGCGATGCTTATCGGGCCGCTCGTCGTGCTTCTACGCCATCTGACCTGGCCAGAGCCAGAACCGCTCGAGTTCCTCCGGGAACACGAGATCGTCCATGACCGCTCGAGCGGCTACTCCCAGTATGCCGTCTACGTGAAGGACCTCGCAGGCGGCGTGAAAGTGTTCTACAGGCCTTCCAGGGCTATGAGCGCGCAAGAGAGTGCTGCGCTCCGGGAGAAGGCCCGGACCCAGCTTCGCGACCGGCCAGTCGAACCCTGGTTGTAAGCCGTCGTCCGGCTTCGCGTGTCGTTGCTCGCTCTCGGCTGTACGTTCACCGAATGCCGCTGCAGGTCGCGCCGTCGGGGGCGTGGCGGCGTGCTGTTCGGGCGCCACCACGGGCGGGTTCCGGTCTGGCCGCTCAACCGCGCCCAGAAGGGGAAGGTGTGGGTCGACGAGATCAGTACACCTACGCGGCCAGGCGTCCTCCCGGAGGCCCGTGTCAGCCGCACCTGGGAAGGTGGAAAGCGGGAGGCCCCGCACCCGACGGGGCCGGGAAGGCAGAGATGAGCTCACCGACGCAGCCCCGCACGTACCCGCACGGGGTGCCGTGCTGGGTCGACACCGAGCAGCCCGACGTCGACGCCGCCACCGCGTTCTACGGCGCCCTGTTCGGGTGGACGTTCACCGACAAGATGCCGCCCGACGCGCCGGGGCGCTACGTCGTCGCCTCGCTCGACGGGCACGACGTCGCGGCGATCGCCTCCCCACCCGACGGTGGTGACGCGACGCCCGAGTGGATCACGTACGTCGCGGTCGACGACGTCGACGCCGTCGCGGGAGCCGTCGCCGCAGCGGGCGGGACGCTGCTCTCCGCCCCCGAGACCGTCGGACCGCCCGGACGCATGGCCTCCGTCCAGGACCCCCAGGGTGCGCGCTTCCGCCTCTGGCAGGCGGGCACGCGTCTCGGAGCGCAGAGCGTCAACGGGCCGGGTACCTGGAACTTCAGCAACCTCCTCACACCCGACCCCGACCGAGCCCTCGAGTTCTACGGGCCGCTGCTCGGGTGGGAGCTCGACCCCGCGCTCGGCGCCGGGATGTTCCGCGTCCCCGGCTACGGCGACCACCTCGCGCAGACCGCCGACCCCGGGATCTTCGAGCGGCAGCAGTCCGCGCCGCCGGGGTTCCCCGACGTCGCCGCAGGGGTCGCCCGCGTAGCGGGGCCCGCGCGCTGGGACGTGGCCTTCGCGGTGGCCGACCGCGACGAGAGCGCCGCCGCAGCCGAGCGAGCCGGCGGGACCGTGCTGTCGACCAGCGAGAACCAGTGGACGCGCGAAGCGGTGGTGCGGGATCCGCAAGGCGCGGAGCTGAACCTGTCGCAGTTCGCGCCGCAGGAGTGGGGTTAGGAACTCAGGCGGGTCCAGGACGAGGTGTCACGCCACCCCGTCAGCCGTCTCGTCACGGCGACGCCTTCTTGGCTTTCGCTCCGGCATGTCGTCGATGTCGCGTGGGAACAGCGACTTCGCGGTGCGCGCGATGAGCTGAGTGAGGGTCGCGTCCACCGCTCCGCCGACGACACCACCAACGATCGGCAGCACCTTGGCGAGCGTGATCGCTGCCCGTTGCGTCCCGTACTTCGCGACGAGAAAGAAGCCCGCCTTCTTGTTGACCTGTCGGAGAACGCTCATGGGGATCGCCTTGATGGCCTCCAGCGCGAACTGCTGCCCGACCTTGGCGCCGAACGCACTGAGTACCTGCTGTGCGGTCGAGCCGGCAGACACGAGGGTGACCATCGTGAGGATGTGCGGATCGCGCAGGTCGTAGCCGCGTAGATAGGCGATCGCGCCGGCAAGGCGTGCATTGATGATCAGCGCACCAGCCATGTTCGCGGGGATCGTGACCGGCATGGCGACAAGTCCACCCAGGCCGGTGACGAAGCCGTTCGCGCCCGCAGCCTGCGTCGACTCGATGACGAGGCGCTTGATGACGCGTTCGATCTCCTCGGCGTCCTCGTCCGGGTTTCGTTGCCTCTTCTTGCTCGAGTCGTACCGTTCCTTCTGGACCCGTGCCAGACGCGACTCCGCCCACTCGACTGAGCCGGTCACGGGGCCCACTCCGTCGGCGACCACCGAGCCGACCAGCGCGGTCAGCCGCGCTGCGACCTTCTCGACCCGGGACTCGGTGGCGTCGTCGGAGTCGTTCGGGGCGTTCTCGGTTGCGGTCGCCGACACGGTGCCTCCATGGTCGCTGTGTGAGTCTGCGAGCCTGAATGTACGGACCTTTGGCACCGGGCAGGGGGGCCGAGCGGGTGAAATCTGCACGCGTCGAGGGAATTCGAACGCCGAATGACGCGAAGTGGCACTAATTCCCGGTCCCGAACCGCTCCAGCGCCTCCGCGAGCTCGCGCCATCCTGCGCTCCGGTCGCCCCCGACGTCCGCACGCTGCCGCACGGCGTGCGCGTCCTCGCGGAGCCGCCGCACGAGCGCGGCCTCGTCGGGGTCTGCGGGGAGATAGGGGTCGTCGAGCAGGTGCGGGGCGTCCCGCTCGGCGTGCATCGCCACGGTGTCGAGGAAGACGGTCAGGCCCCGGGCGGCCCGACGCCGACGCGCAGCCTCGGCCTCCTTCTCCCCACGGGAGGTGGTCTCGCGGGCGGGAGTGCCGTCGTCGGGCAGGGGAGGGGACGCGACGACGACGTCGAAACGACCCTCCCAGAGACGGCTGAAGGCCACGTCGTCGGCCAGGTGGACGACGGTCCCGATCTCGCTCCCCGGCCCGCCGGGCGCACCCGCCGCGACGAGCTCCTCACGGAGCCCGGCGACCTCGTAGGCGAAGCGGAGCAGGTTGTCGTCGGTCATCGAGGCGCCCACGACGAGGAGGTGCTTGGTCATCATGAGCGACTGCACGAGCGATCCGACGGGCTTCCAGCGGGTGTCGTAGCGGACGAACGAGCTGCGGGAGAGCACGATCGTCGCCGGACGGTCGACGTCCCCGTGCATCTTGAGGACCCACGGGCGCGAGGCGTCGGTGGGGTCCCAGGGGAGCGTCGAGATCGCGCGGTCGTGCTGGTCGGCAGGAAGGCCCGACGACGCCGCGACCGCCTCCTCGTAGAGGTGGTCGTAGTTCGTGGTCACCGCCTCAGGGATACGCATGCCCGCGAGCAGGCAGTGGGCGAGGCTCGGGCGGAGGTCGTCCGCGGCGAGGACTGCTGCGACCTGGCGGCCCAGCTGCTCCTGGCTGTCGCGACGCGCGGCTTCGTCGTGCCGACCCGACCGTTTGGCCAACGTGACCTGCAGGAGCTCGGCCTGCTCGAGCGAACCGAGGCCCTTGAGGTCCTCGGGCGTGATGTCGAGATCCATCGCCTCGACGAGCTTCGCCAGGAGCGCGCCCCACGACGGCAGGCCTGCGGCGATGCTCACGCCGGCGCCGAAGAAGAGGGCGAGGTCGCCGCGGGCGGCGCGGTCGCCGAGATCGCGAGCCTGGTCGTCGAGCTCCTTGGGCGGGAGGGCGCGACGTCCTGCGGCCCGGCGGCGGTGCTGGAGCGCCGAGTAGTCGGACCGGCTCGACGCGACGAGCGCGACGTCGACCCCGTGCTCGCCGGCGGCTGCCGTGAGGTGGGCGAGGAGGGAGTCGATGACCAGGCCTCGCTCGAGGTCGTGACCGCCGCCCGCCGTGCCGAGGACCGGGATCGCGACCAGGGGCAGGTCCCGGCCCGCCGCGTGGGCGGTGGCGCGCAGGCGCTCGGTGCCCGCCCACGCGATCCGCTCGATGGCACGCGCAGCAGCGCACCCGACCTCGTCGGGCGTCGCGCCGATCGCGTCGAGGAACCAGACCTGGCGGTCGGGCCGAGGCTGGCGGCTCGCCGGGAGCGCGGAGCCGCGCTGCCAGCCGTCCGGACGGATAGTGGCCCAGTCCTCGCGGGCACCCAGGCCCGCGGCCGGACGCCAGTGATCGCCGATGCTGAAGCGCGAGTCGGTCGAGATGACGACGGCGTCCGCGCCGAGAGCCTCGAGGCGGCCGTTGAGGACGAAGAGGTGGCCGGGGGTCATGGGGTCTCGACCGATGGCGCTGTGCGAGAACGGTGACGTTCGATCGGTGCCGGAGCCATGGGGGCCCGGTGTTCCTCCCAGTGCTTGCCCAACCAGTCCACCTGCTCGTCTCTCAGTGCCACGTTCAGGTGTTCGTCGTGCAGCCTGGCGTACTGCGGGAACTGGGTGAGCTCCGACCCGACGTCGATTCGAAGGCGTGAGGGGTCCACTGCTATCAGTCCGTCGTCGAAAAGGCGGTGAACGTCTCGCCGCAGCATCAGGCCACCATGCTCATAGTGCGTTCCTATCTGTGCGTAGCTGTAGAGGTGTCCAGCCTCTAGGACACGCTGAGGTGCGGCACCGGTGAACGCGCACACGCTCCCCTGGGCAGCGAGCGTCTTCTCTCTGAACTGTTGCTGACCTCTACGCACTCGGACGAGCGTGTGGCTGAAGCCCTGAGGCATGTCAACCCGTGGACCAGATGGCGGCAGCCACGACAACTCGATCCGTGCAGCTACACGTTCGACTGCCCGAGCCGCGTCCTTGACGGTGAGTACTTCACTGAAGGCAGCCCAGTCCAGTGGGCGCATCGCGTTGATGTCAATGGCGTTCATTTGGACCGACCTGATCTCGTCCTTCCGCAGGAGACCGTGGAGTGACGTCCAGGCGGCGTCGTATCGCGCTACGTACTGGTCCACCTCTACGACTGTCACGTCAGGAGTGGGGAACTCGTGAAAGCACTTCGAGCATCGCCATCGTGGCTCGACCGTCGTGCGCTCATGGATGCGAGTCTTGTGGCACGCTGGGCAACGATTCAAGACCTTCGGGCCGCGTCGTGTCTCGATCTCCTCGATCACGGAGACCCCGAGGAGCCGCTCCTTGTCCCAGAGAGCGATGGGGTCACCGGTGCGAAGGTTCCGATGATTCGGAACCTTGCTGTCCCACGAGTAGTAGGCGTCGTACTGGTCGTCATATCCAGCGTTGCCGCCATGTCCGCGGTTGTCGCCTGCGGCCATGAGTAGCCATGCCCGCCGGGGTGAGCTGCTCTCCATGCAGGACAGCTTGGCAGATCGTCGCCCCCTGCCGGACGTTGGGCCATAGAGATCTGGCCTCTGAACGGTGGACCGTCACAATCGAGCGTGTACCTGGCCGGGGTGAACGGTCGACACGCCGTTGCAGGTTGGCACGATCTGCCGCCAGCAAGGTGCCATGGAGACCGAGCGAGGATGCCATAGTGCGCCAAGTCGCGCATGAGCCTAGGGTTAAATTACCGCAGATGCTCTTGATATGGGTGCACTGAAACCGCTACCTAAGATGCGGAGCCCTGTGCTCGTCGGAAAACCGGAAGCCAGCTGACCCGTTGCGACGCGATCAGGCCCCCTGTCTAAGATAGGAATAGATCGATCCGGCAATAACTCGTCCAAGTGCGACAGGAACGGCGTTACCGATCTGCTTGGCGATTTCGATCTTTGACCCGCACCACTGAAAACTATCAGGGAATCCCTGAAGTCGCGCGGCCTCGTAATGCGTAATCGGGCGATCTTCAGTTGGGTGAAGGTAGCGGCCCTTCTCGGGCTTGAAGAACTCGGTGCGGATCGTCACAGACGGTTCGCCGATCCTCATTCGGCCCATGACGTCGCCAGCGCCAGCGTCGTGCGCATCCCAGGCCTCTGTCGACAAGTACTCAAGCTCTGCATGGCGCTCGGTCTTCCCGTCGCTGACAACGGCCCGAAAAACCACAGACTTACTGCGGCGGCTGCGTGGCACGGTCGGGGTCTCGGGCGCCTCCACCGACAGGACCGCGATCCGTCTCGTAGTTGCAGTCCCGGCGTCAACGACAACGGTGGTAGCCGCTCGACACATTTCCGGTCGTATCGGACGAGCTTCGGTTTGAACGTGGAGTGGGATCTGTCATCGTCGACCAGATCGGGGCCGATGGCGCGCTCCTTGCGGACGTGGACAGCACGCTCAAGGAACGCCAGAAGAACGGGCGGTGCTCGAGTGAGCCCTGACGACAGGCTCGAGTCGGTCGTTGCGAGGGGTAGGTCGAGATTCGCTGAGGCCAGGGACGCGGGAGGGCGACTGGACCGCTTCTCGCGCCTCACCGATCATCGGTAGATGGACACGCTGACACCGATTCCTTCTGTTCCGCCGCATCCGGGTTCGTCGTCGCCAGCCGTCTCCTCTCGGATGTCTCACGCAAGACGCAGAGACACAGCCCCGGAGGTTGCTGCACGTCGAGCCCTCTACGCGGCTGGGCTGCGGTATCGGGTCGTCTATCCCATCCCGGGGCAGAGACGTCGGACGATCGACATCGCATTCGTGGGAGCGAAGGTGGCAGTGTTCATCGACGGTTGTTTCTGGCACGGGTGTCCGGTGCACGGGACCCAACCGCAATCAAACGCTGCCTGGTGGCAGACGAAGATCGCCACCAATCAAGCGCGCGACCGGGACTCCGACCGACTCCTTGCCGACGCAGGGTGGACGGTGCTCAGATTCTGGGAGCATGCTGACGTTGCGCTTATCGCACGTGAGGTCGAGGCGACAGTTCGCGCGGCGCGCCGTACACAGCCTGGACATCGGCCACTACCCTGACGCGACGCTCCTCGCGGGAGTTCGCGCGAACCCGGCCGCGATGGTCGGATGAACTGGAACGGATCGACCGTGTCCACGCAAGGTCGCTCTCAAACCGGGTGGTACGTCGACGCCTGGATCGACCGTCTCTGACCTGACCCCAGTCGCGCTATCCTCCAGCCAGCGGTACCGACGGACTTGCTCGGAGGCCTTGCCTCCTCGCACATGTCCCCCTCCGCACGATCATTCGTGCTGCCCAAGGGGTCATGTTGTCCGGGACTGTTCGTTACTCTGCCGCTGCGCTCGCGGAGCTCGCCTCCGGTGAGTTCTCCATCGTCGAGCAGGAGCTGGAGCGGCACTTCGTGGCTCAGGGGCTCGGGGTACCGGCATTGCCGGAGCGCCGTTCCTGGCGCAACTCGCTGCCGGTTCTTGCGCGAGATCTGCACGATGCGGGTCTGGGGGACGTTGAGGTCCTGCTCGAGTACCGACTCCCGCTCTCGTCGAAGCGTGCCGACGTCGTCCTCGCTGGCGTGCATCCTACGAGCGGCGACCCGTCCTACGTGGTCGTCGAGCTGAAGCAGTGGTCCCGCGCTCGCATGTCAGCTGACTCGGACACCCTCGTGGAGATCGACGGTGCCCGGTACCGGCAGGGGATCCACCCGAGCATCCAGGTCGCCGACTACGTCGACTACATGCTCGACTTCACCAAGTCTCTGGAGTCGGACACGGACCGGATCACCGGCCTCGCGTACCTGCACAACGCGGCCGACGGCGGGATCGAGGACCTCACGGTTGCCGCTGCCGTCGATCGGGCGCCGCTCTTCACGTCCAGCCAGCGGGGAGCGCTCCACGCTCATCTGCGATCACGCCTTGCCCCGAGCGACGGCAAGGCGGCGGCTGACCTGCTGCTGGAGTCCGCCGTCGGGCCGTCGAAGCAGCTGCTGACCGTCGCAGCGGCAGAGATCCGCGACCGCGAGCAGTTCAGGCTCCTCGACGAACAGCGAGTTGCGCACGACATCGTCCTGCGCGCCGTCAAGCGCGCTCGCCGCAGCAACACCAAGACGGCGGTGGTCATCACAGGTGGCCCGGGCTCGGGGAAGAGCGTCATCGCCTTGTCGCTCCTGGGGCAGCTCGCGCGCGAGGGACGAGAAGTGCTGCACGCGACCGGCTCGCAGAGCTTCACGCAGACCATGCGCAAGGTTGCGGGCAAGGGCTCCACGCGGACCCAGTCGCTCTTCAAGTACTTCAACAGCTTCATCGATGCGGAGACCAACGGCCTCGATGTGCTGATCCTCGACGAGGCGCACCGCATCCGCGAGAAGTCGGTCAACCGCTACACCAAGAAGGAGATTCGCGACAGGGCGCGGCCCCAGATCGACGAGCTCCTCGCGGCGGCCCGCGTCCCGGTCTTCCTCCTGGACGAGCACCAGGTCGTCCGCAGCGGCGAGAACGGGACGATCGAGAGCATCCGCGATCGTGCGACGGAGCTGGGGATGGAGGTCGAGCAGATCGACCTCAACGCCCAGTTCCGGGCAGGTGGCAGCGATGCCTACATCGAGTGGGTCCTGCGGCTTCTCGACCTGAAGCCCGGCGGCCCCATCCCGTGGGCGGGGGACGACCGCTTCGGGGTCGATGTGGTCGATTCCCCCGAGGAGCTCGAGAGCCGGCTCGCTGCACACCGCCGGAACGGCTATGGCGCGAGGATGACTGCCGGATACTGCTGGCGGTGGAGTGATCCGGTCGATGGCGCGCTCGTGAGCGACGTGAGGATCGGGGAGTGGTCGCGCCCCTGGAACGTCAAGGGAGACCGTCGGGTCGGTGAGGCGCCGCCTGCACCCCTGTGGGCCTCGGACCCGAACGGCTTCGACCAGGTCGGTTGCGTCTACACGGCTCAAGGATTCGAGTACGACTGGAACGGGGTGATCCTCGGTCCGGACCTCGTGTGGCGGACGGATCGATGGGTGAGCCGCCGAGACGAGAACAAGGACCCGGACTTCAAGTCCCGCAAGAACGTGAGCGATGGGGACTTCGACCGGCTCGTCCGCAACGTCTACAAGGTGCTCCTTTCCCGAGGCATGGTCGGGACGCTGATCTACTCGGTCGATCCGGAGACCCGGCAGAAGCTCGCGGAACTCGTGCGCGCCTGAGCGTATCGCCATCGAGGAGCGACGCTCGTTGCGCCGTCGTTGCTTCCGTACGAGGTGTCGAACGTCCTGCGTCGTCGGCGCAATGCGGGACTGCTTTCCGACGGGGAGGCGCGCATCGCGCTCGACGCGCTGAGGCGGTTGCCGGTCGAGCTCTGGCCCTTCGAAGCCTTCGGTGAGCGCGCATGGGCACTCGGAGCGAACCTCAGTACCTACGACGCCACCTACGTCGCGCTTGCTGAACGGCTCGATGCGCTCCTGGTCACCGGGGACGCGAGAATCGCGCGTGCTCCCGGTATGAGGTGCACGATCGAGGTCGTCTGAGCCTGGATTGTGAACGCCGGCGTCGCACTCGTTCTCACAGGGTCGCCTGGCGGCTCCCGGCTTCTCGGAGGAGGCGCTATCCGACCCGCCCCAGCAGCTCCTCGAACACCCGCTCGCTCACGACCGGGATCCCGTACCGCCGCGCGGTCCGCGCCTTCCCGGACAGCGAGTCCGGGTCGGCCGCGATCACGACGCGCGTGCGCTTGGTGACGTTCGGCCAGGGCGACAGTCCGGCAGCACGCGCCTCGCGCTCCCAGTCCTCGCGGGGCCGCGTCATGGCCCCGGTCAGCACGATCTCGTCGCCTCGCGTCAGCGCGAACCGAGGCCTGTCGGCCACGGTCGCGACGGCCACACCCAGTGCGGCAGCCCCGCCCGGCGTGTCGGCTCCACCAGTCCCGTCGTCCTCACCCGGCCCGACGGCGTCGCTCACCTCCGCGCCCAGGTGCGCTCCGCCGTCGGGCAGGGTGGCGAGCACCGGGCCGGACGCCGCGCGCCCGACCGCTGCCGCGACGTCGTCGGCGTCCATGCCGAGCTGGCCGGCGACCTCGTGGAGGTCTGCGACCTCGTCGTCCGAGAGCACGCCGTCGAGCAGGGCGACGCGTGCGAGTGCGTCGAGGTAGCCGTGGTGCAGGGACTCGACCTGTGCGCGGCTGAGCCCGGCCTCCTCGGCCGCGGCGAGCAGGGCGCCGCGCTCGGTGAACGACACGTACCGGTCGAGCAGGGCGAGGTCGAGGAGCGCGAGGTAGTCGTCGGCCTCGACGGGGAAGGGGACGCGGTCGAGGCGGTCGGACAGGCCGGAGAGCCAGTGCCCGGTGGGGCGGCTCGCGCCGCGCAGCACGGGGGTGAAGGCGCCGGACACCGGGAGCCCGGGCCATGCGTGGGTCGCGGATGCCTCGTGCGCGACGGCCCAGAGCGGGTCGGTGTCGTCGAGCCCCAGGTAGTGCTCGAGGAGACCGGCGGTGGCGCGGGCGTCGCCGAGAGCCGAGTGGGCGCCGTCGTGCACGACTCCTGCGAGCTCGCAGCAGATCGCGAGCCCGCGCGGTGCGGACGGCAGGAACGTCCCGGCGAGGCGCATGGTGCACAGGCACGCGAGCGGGTCGATCCCCACGGGCAGCCCGACGCGGCCGAACTCTGCGCGCAGGAACCGGGTGTCGAAGCTCGCGTTGTGCGCGACGATCACGCGCCCCTCGAGGAGCCGCGCGAGGTGCGGTGCGACGACGTCGAACGTGGGCGCGAGCCCGACGTCGGCGGCGCTGATACCGTGCACGTGCTGCGGTCCGAGGTCGCGCTCGGGGTTGACGAGCGTGCACCACTCGTCCTGGACGCGACCGGCGGCATCGGTGAGGACGACGGCGACCTCGGCGATGCGGTCGTGCTGGCGGGGCGAGAACCCTGTGGTCTCGAGGTCGATCACGGCGAATCCGGGCACGGGGGACAGCGTGCCAGGTTCTGGCTGCGGGGTGAAGTCCCCGCATAGGGCTCGGTGGGGCGCATGTCGCCGAGCGATACGCGCGGATCATTCCTAACCTGTACGGACATACCAATTCAACGGGGAGCTGTAGTGCGCACTGGTGTCGTCACGGCCACGGTCCTGCTGTCCGCCGCAGTCCTCGCGGGGTGCAAGGGGCCCGTCCCCGGCCAGCCCACCCCGACGCCCAGCGTGACGAGCACCCCGACGTCGCCACCGACCACGCCGCCCGTCGAACCGACGCCCACCCCCAGCCCGACCAGCCCCGCGACGACGCCGCCCACGACGCCGCCGCTGGGCGACGACCAGGTCTCGATCAGGGTCCAGATCCCCGAGCGCACCGCTCCGCCCACCAGCGACTGACCGTCCAGACGTCGCACGCACTGCGGCATCAGGACCTGCCCCGCACCGCCCGGCGCCGCCGCCTCACCTCCTCGGCCGTCTCCTCGGCGGCCGCCAGGTCGCGGTCGACCGCGGCGAGCTCCTCCTCGGCCTCGGCGAGGGCGCCCCGCGCCTCGTCGAGCGCACCACGGACCTCGTCGCGTTCGGCGGTCAGGCGGGCGATCTGCTCGTCGAGCGCGCTGAGGCGCGCGTCCAGCGGCCCGACGGCGTCGCTCGCCTCCCGCACGACGTCGGCGGCCTGGTCGCGGCGGCCTTCGAGGTGGTCGATCTCCGCGGCTGCCGCGGCGACGTCACGCTCGGCGGCGGCGAGATCGGTGTCCGATCCAGGGTGCTCGGTACCGGCGCCCTCCCCGGTACGCGCCCGCGCGGTCTCCGCCTGCTTCCCCCGCGTCCCGCCGCCGGCGCGTGCCGCGCCACCGGCACCCGCCCCGGGGCCCCGGCGCGCCTCGCGTTCCGCGCTCAGCGACACCACGTCCGCGGTCTCGCCGGACTCGTCCACGATCCCGAACCCGACGTACTGCAACGCCTGCGTGAGCCGGCCGGCCTCGACGAGGGCGCCGGCGTCGCGGTCCATGACCGCGGCGGTCAGCGTCTCGCCCAGTCGCCGCAGCACCTCGCCCGACACCGCGCGCCCACCGACCTCGCCCGCCCGTGAGACCTCCGTGACCAGGGCGTCGACCTGTCGTCGGCGCTCGTGGTCGAGCTCGGTGAGCCGTGCCCGGTCCCGTGCCTCGGTCGCCGCGCGCAGCTCGTCCCCGAGGGCCACGAGGTCGGCGACCTGCGCGGCGTGCGAGCGTGCGACCTGGTTGACGACCCACGCCGCGACGGTCGGCTTGGTCAGTGCCCGGAGCCGGGCGGCGCCGACCGCGTCACCGCCCGCGGCTGTCTCCTTCGCTGCGGCGTTGCGAGCCGCGACGAACCCGTCGAGGGGCAGGGCGAACAGGTGGTCGACGGCCTCGTCGGCGTCCGACCCCTCGCCGCCCGAGGAGACGATCTGGTCCATCGCCCCAGCGTTGCACCGTTCGCCCGACGTCGCCGGGCATGCTGCCCAGCCGCCGTCGAGCGGGCGGCACGCGGCTCGATCCCGGCCACGGCGGGCGACCGCGAGCCGGGGTGACGACCGTCGCTCGCCGTGCGACGCAGCAGCCCGGCGACCTAGGCTCCGAAGGGAGCGGGGCGACCGCGCGAGACGGTCACGCCGGCCCGCTCTCGAGCCACGACACCACACGATGCGGAGAACCATGGCGCGCAGGACCATCGTCATCACCGGGGCGAGCGACGGGATAGGCGCCGCAGCCGCCCGGCAGCTCACGGCGGAGGGGCACGAGGTCGTGGTCGTCGGGCGCTCGCCCGAGAAGACCGCAGCCGTCGCACGCGAGCTGGGCGCCGACTTCCTCGTGGCGGACTTCGCGCGCCTGAGCGACGTGCGGGCGCTCGCGGCGGACCTCCTGGAGCGCTACGAACGGATCGACGTCCTCGCGAACAACGCGGGCGGCATCATGGCCGACCGTCAGGTCTCCGAGGACGGTCACGAGCTCACGTTCCAGGTCAACCACCTTGCCCCGTTCCTCCTCACGACGCTGCTGCTCGACCGGCTCGAGGAGAGCCGTGCGAGCGTCGTCAGCACGAGCAGCGCCGCGCACCGGATCTTCAGCGACTTCCACCTCGACGACCTCGAGTCCGAGCGCGGGTACGCGCCGAACACCGCGTACGGCAACGCGAAGCTCGCGGTGAACCTGTTCACGCGCGAGCTCGACCGCCGGTACCGGGCGTCCGGGATCTCGGCCGCGGCGTTCCACCCCGGGGTGGTCGCGACGAACTTCGCGGCGACGTCGACGAGCAGCATGCGCGTCCTGTACCAGAGCGTGCTGAGCCGCTTCCTGGCGTCGTCGGCCAAGGGAGCGGACACGCTCGTGTGGCTCGCGACGTCGACGCCCGGGGTCGACTGGGAGCCCGGGAACTACTTCGTGAAGCGCAAGGTCGCCACGACCCACCCTCTCGTGGGTGACGCGCGGCTCGCGGCCGAGCTGTGGGACGTGAGCACGGCCATGGTCGCGGACGCGGGGGAGCCGGGCGCCGCCGCCTGACACCGGTCGCCCGACAGCGACCAGCGACCGTGGACAGCACGACGGGGCCGGTGCTCTCGCACCGGCCCCGTCGGTCTCACCGCACCGCAGGCTGAAGGGGGGTGGCCTGTGGCCGGGAGTCTGGGACCGTCAGGACGCGGAGGTCGTGACCTCGATGCGCTGCGGCGTCGTGCCGGCGTAGACGCCGGAGACGGTGACGGTCAGGACACCTGCGTCGTAGCGGGCGCTGATCGCGTCCGCGTCGGCGGCCTTGGGGAGGGTCACGACGCGGTGGAACGCGCCGTAGCGGACCTCGCGGACGCGACGGCCGTCGGCCTCCTCGGCACGCTCGTCCTTGCGCTCGCCGCGCACGACGAGCTTGCGGCCCTCGACCTCGACCGTGACGTCCTGGGCGGGGTCGATGCCCGGCAGGTCGAAGCGTGCGACCAGGTCCTCGCCGTCCTGGTAGACGTCGGCGTGGGCCGGGACGCCTGCCACGGGGCGCGGGGTGAGGAGGTCACGCAGGGCGCGGTCGAATGCGGGGCCGGTGGTGAGGGTGGTGGTCATGGTGACTCCTTCGGTCGGTGATGAACCTCTGACCGGTACAACTTGAGTCGCCTACGCTCAATTCCAGATCTGCGTTCGCCGTCGACGAACACCCCCCGGGTGCCGAACCCGAGGTTCGTCGGGCACCAGGGACCAGTCGCCTGACGAACGTCGGGTTCGGCGCCGGGCGTCAGCCCAGCACCGCGACCAGGAAGTCGCTGTCGTCCGCGAACGGCCGCAGGTCCCACGTCGAGAGCTTGAGCTGGACCTCGAGCCCGGCCTCGGCGGCGTCGGCGAAGAACGCGTCGAACGCGTACCCGCGCCCGGCCCCGAACCCGACCACGGCCCGTCCCCCCGGCGCCAGGTGGGCGCGGAAGCGGCGCAGGACCTCGACCTCGGTGCCCGGCGCGAGGAACGTCACGACGTTGCCGGCGCACACGATCACGTCGAACGGTTCTCCGACCCCCACGGCGGGCAGGTCGAGCTCGGCGATGTCCCCGACGAGCCACGTCGACCCGGGGTGGTCGGCCTCGGCGGCCTCGATGAGCACGGGGTCGACGTCGACGCCCACCACGGTGTGCCCGCGCGCCGCGAGCTCGGCGCCCACGCGGCCCGGTCCGCTCCCGGCGTCGAGGACCCGGGCACCGCGCGGCAGCATGGCGTCGACGAGCCGTGCCTCGCCCGCGAGGTCGGCTCCCTGGGCGGCCATGGCGCGGAACCGTTCGACGTACCAGGTCGAGTGGGACGGGTTCACGGCGGTCTTCTGCTCCCAGCGCGTGGGGTTGGCCTTGCTCACCGGTGGCTCCTCGGGGTCGGGCGGGTGGTCGGGCCCGGCCGAGGCTCGGGAGCCCGGTCGGGCGGAGCCTCGACCGTACCTCCGTCCTGCGCGCTCACCGCCGCCGTCCGGGGCGGGCGACCCGCGGTCTCAGCGGCCGGACGGCCCGTCGACCACGAGGTTGCCCGCGGTCCAGAACGGGGTTGAGGTCGTCATCAGCCTCATGGCGACCTCAACCCCGTTCTCGGCACCTAGGGGTCCGCGGCTACTGGCCGAACACCTCCAGCACGGGCGTTTCGCCATCGACGAACCGGACGAACTCCCCCACAGTCGACGGGGACCGCAGCGCCTGTGCGACGACCAGTGCGACGTTGCCGCGAGACGTCCTCCCCTCTTCGGCGTCGACCGTGATCATGCCCGTGGCGTCGTCGTTCGTCAGGGTCCCGGGGCCGAGGATCGTCCAGTCGAGGTCGGTGCCGCGCAGGTGGTCGTCGGCGGCGAGCTTCGCGTCGGCGTACGGGAAGAAGCTGCTGTCGGACGCGACGCCATGGTCCGGCACCGAGCCGATCCACGACACCATGACGTACCGCTGCGCCCCGGCGGCCGCGGCGGCGTCCATGGAGCGGATCGCGGCATCCCGGTCGACGGCGTAGGTCCGCTCCGGGCTCCCGCCGCCGGCCCCGGCGGACCACACGACGGCGTCGTGGCCGCGCAGCGCCTCGGTGATCTCCTCGGTCGACGCGTGCTCGACGTCGAGCAGCAGGGGGGTCCCGCCGAGCTCTTCGACGAGCGGGAGCTGCGACTCCGAGCGGACGATCCCGCTCACCTCGTGCCCGTGGTCCGCGAGCAGGGGGACGAGCAGTCGGCCGACCTTGCCGTGGGCGCCGATCAGGGCGATCTTCATGGTTCTCCTCCGGTTGCGTGCGGGCTGTCCCTCCACCGTGCACCGTGGAGGCCGGGGCCGCCTGCTGAGGCGGCGGGCGTCCTACTCCTCGACCACGGTCACGGTGACGTCGATGTTGCCGCGGGTCGCGTTCGAGTAGGGGCAGACCTGGTGCGCGGCCTCGATGAGCTCCTGGGCCACGGCGCGCTCGACGCCGGGCAGGCTGGCCTCGAGGTGCACGGCGAGCGTGTATCCGCCGCCGTCGAGGGGGCCGATCGAGACGCTCGCGCCGATCGCGGAGTCCGCGACCGTGATCTTGCGCTGGCGCGCGATGCCCAGCAGGGCCGAGTGGAAGCAGGCCGCGTAGCCGGCGGCGAAGAGCTGCTCGGGGTTGGACCCGTCGCCGCTGCCGCCCATCTCCTTGGGCACGGCCACGTCGACGTCGAGGCGTCCGTCGGTCGAGCGGACGTGGCCGTTGCGGCCCTCTCCTGTGGCGAGGGCTTCGGCGGTGTACAGGACCTTCATCGTGCTGCCTCCAGGTGGTCGGACGGGCGAACCCCTCGAACGTATGTCGCTCGGGGCAACGATGCGTGGTCGGTTCGCCCAGAGCGCACCGGGGGCCGGCCAGACGCCCGATGCCGGGTACCGTGGAACGTCGCCGCCTCGGCGTCCTTCCTCGACCACGGACAGACCGCACCTCCATGACCAACGCACCTGCGCCGTCGGGCTCTCCTGACGGACTCTCCACCTCCCTGCCCGACGACGCCGCGCACCCGGCCGAGCCCCCCGCCCCCGGCGGCGAGCAGCTCTCGCACGGCCTGCGCACCCGGCACCTGACGATGATGGGTCTGGGCTCCGCGATCGGGGCGGGCCTGTTCCTGGGCAGCGGTGTCGGGATCGCGACCGCGGGCCCTGCCGTCCTGGTCTCGTACGCCGTCGCGGGGCTGCTCGTGATCCTCGTGATGCGCATGCTCGCGGAGATGGCGTCGGCCGTGCCGTCGAGCGGCTCGTTCTCGGTGTACGCCGAGACGGCGCTGGGGCGCTGGGCCGGGTTCACCCTGGGGTGGCTCTACTGGTTCACGCTCATCATGGTGCTGGGCGCGGAGATCACGGGCGCCGCGCAGATCGTGTCGGGCTGGGTGCCGGGCGTGCCGCAGTGGGTCGTCGCGCTCGTGTTCGTCGGGGTGTTCGCGGTCGTGAACCTGTGGGGCGTCAAGCACTTCGGCGAGTTCGAGTTCTGGTTCGCGTTCATCAAGGTCGCCGCGATCATCGGCTTCCTCGTGATCGGGGTGCTGCTCGTGGCGGGCTGGCTGCCCGGCACGGACCCGGTGGGGACGACCAACGTCTTCGGCGACCCGGCGTCGTTCGCGGGCTTCGCGCCGAACGGGATCCCGGGCATCGCGGCGGGCCTGCTCGTCGTGGTCTTCGCGTTCGGCGGGATCGAGATCGTGACGATCGCCGCGGCCGAGGCGCGCGAGCCGCAGAAGGCGATCGTGACCGCGACCCGGTCGATCGTGTGGCGCATCCTGTTCTTCTACGTCGGTGCGGTCGCGATCATGGCGCTGGTCCTGCCGTGGGACGCGCCCGAGCTGCTGAGCGGCCCGTTCGTCGCGGTGCTCGACCTCGCGGGGCTGCCGAGCGCGGCCCGCCTCATGGAGGCCGTGGTCGTCGTGGCGCTGCTGTCGGCGTTCAACGCCAACGTCTACGGCACCTCGCGCATGGCCTTCTCGCTCGCCGGCCGGGGCGACGGTCACCGCGCGCTGACCAAGGTGTCGCCGACCGGGGTGCCCTGGGTGGCCGTGCTGCTGTCGGTGTTCTTCGGCCTCGTGTCCGTGGGCCTGAACTGGCTGCTGCCGGGCGAGGTCCTGGGCATCCTGCTCAACGCCGTGGGGTCCGCGCTGCTCGTCATCTGGGTGTTCATCGCGGTCTCGCAGCTCAGGCTGCGTCCACGCATCGAGGCCGCCGCGGGCGGCGCCGAGAGGATGACGCTGCGCATGTGGGCCTACCCGTGGCTCACGTGGGCGACGCTCGCCGGGCTCGCGGGGCTGATCGTCCTCATGCTGTTCGACGACGCCGCGCGCGTCCAGCTCGCCTCGACCCTGGTGCTCGTGGGAGTCATCGTCGGGATCTACGCGGTGCGGGCGCGGCTGCGCAGTCGGACGGAGCGGGCCGGCGCCCCGACCTGACCCGGGGGGCTTGACCCGGTACGTCCGGCCCGGAGGTGGGCCGCCTGCCGGATCCACCCGTTGACACCCACCCCCTCGCGGGTGTGCGCTGGAATCTCGCGCCGAAGTGCACCGGGAGTCTCGGGGAGAGACCATGTCTCGCATCGCCGGCTGGATCACGCACCGCTATGCCAAGTGGGTCGTCATCGCCTTCTGGGCGGTCGTCCTGGCGCTCACGGCGCCGCTCGCGGGCAAGCTCACGGGCGCGCAGGACAACGACGCCAAGTCCTGGCTCCCGGCGAACGCCGAGTCGACGCAGGTGCTCGACGTCGCGAGCAGCTTCACCTCGCCCAACACGATCCCCGCGGTCCTGGTCTACGTGCGCGAGTCGGGCCTCACGCCCGAGGACCTCGCGGCGGTCTCCCAGGACGTCGCGACGTTCGGTGAGCTCGACACGCTGGACGGGGACGTCGTCGGGCCGGTCCCGTCGGAGGACGGGCAGGCCGCCCAGGTGATCGTGCCCCTCGACCTGGGCAGCGAGGGGTGGAACCTCGCGGCGGACGCCGTCGCGGACCTGCGGGCCACGGCCGAGGACGGCGCGAACGGCATGGACGTCTACGTGACGGGCCCGGCCGGCGCGGCGGCGGACTCGTCCGAGGCGTTCGAGGGCATCGACTCGACGCTGCTGTACGCGGCGGCGGGGGTCGTGATCGTGATCCTGCTGCTGACGTACCGCAGCCCCACGCTGTGGCTCCTGCCCGTGGTCTCGGCGGGCGTCGCCCTGACCGTGTCGCAGGCCGTGATCTACGTCCTCGCGGACACCACGGGCCTGACCGTGAACGCGCAGAGCGCGGGCATCCTCACGGTCCTGGTCTTCGGTGCGGGGACGGACTACGCCCTGCTGCTCGTCGCGCGCTACCGGGAGGAGCTCCGTCGTCACGAGGACCGGCACGAGGCCATGGCGCTCGCGCTGCACCGCGCGGGCCCGGCGATCGTCGCGAGCGGTGCGACGGTCGCGATCGGCATGCTGTGCCTGCTGTTCGCGCAGATGAGCTCGACGGCCGGGCTGGGGCCGGTCGCGGCGGTCGGGATCGTGGTCGCGCTGCTGGTCATGCTGACGCTCCTGCCCGCGCTCCTGGTCGCGACGGGCCGGTGGGTGTTCTGGCCGCGCGTGCCGCACCTGGGCGACGACGAGCCGACCGAGCACGGCGTCTGGGCGCGGCTGGGCAACCGCATCGCGAGGCGCCCGCGGCGCGTGTGGGTCGTGACGTCGATCGTCCTGGCCGTGCTGGGTCTGGGGATCACGCAGCTCGACGCGAACGGGCTGTCGAGCGCCGAGTCGTTCCGGGGGGAGCAGCCGTCGATCGTGGGGGAGCAGGTCCTCAGCGAGCACTTCCCGGCCGGGTCGGGGTCTCCCGTGGTGGTCGTCGCGGACGCGTCGTCGCCCACGGCCGTGGCTGCGGTGCACGACGCGTTCGCGGGGACCGAGGGGATCGACGCGTCGACCGTGACCGAGCCCGTGACGAGCGGCGGCTACGCGTACATGGAGGGCACGCTCACGTCCGAGCCGGACTCCCGCGCCGCCTACGACACGGTCGACCGGGTCCGGGACGCGGTCCACGCCGTCCCGGACGCCGACGCCCAGGTGGGCGGGGCGAGCGCGATCACGCTCGACGTCCAGCGCGCCTCGGCCGCGGACAACATGCTCATCATCCCGATCATCCTGCTGACCGTGCTGGTGATCCTGGCGCTGCTCCTGCGGGCGATCACGGCGCCGTTGATCCTCGTCGCGACCGTGGTGCTGTCCTTCACCGCGGCCCTGGGCGTGAGCGCGCTCGTGTTCACGTACGTGTTCGGGTTCGAGGGCGCCGACACGTCGCTGCCGCTGTTCGTGTTCGTGTTCCTCGTCGCGCTCGGGATCGACTACAACATCTTCCTCATGACCCGGGTGCGCGAGGAGTCGCTGCGCGTCGGGACGCGGCGCGGGGCGCTGATCGGGCTCGCCGCGACGGGCGCGGTGATCACGTCGGCCGGCCTGGTGCTCGCGGGGACGTTCGCGGTGCTGGGCACGCTGCCCGTGGTCGCGTTCGCGGAGATCGGGTTCGCGGTCGCGTTCGGCGTCCTGCTCGACACGCTCGTGGTCCGGTCGGTGCTCGTCACCGCCTTGAACCTCGACGTGGGGCGGCACATGTGGTGGCCGAGCGCCCTGGGCCGCAAGGAGGACGTGCCGGTCGAGGAGCCGGTGGTCCCGGCGGGAGCGCCGGTCCGCGAGTAGCGTCCCGCCGGGACGACCCACGCCCGACGGCGGAGCGCACCCTCCCGGGGAGCGGCGCCGTCGGGCGGGCGGTTCAGAGCACGTCCTGCCGCTGCAGGCGGCGCAGCGTGATCCAGCCGATCAGGACGGGGATCCAGCACGAGATCACGCGGTAGAGCAGGACCGCGGGCAGGGCGACGGTCTGGGCGATGCCGAAGCTCACGAGCCCGCCCGTGAGCGCGGCCTCGACCACGCCCACGCCGCCCGGGGTCGGGGCCGCGGACGCGAGCGTCTGCCCGACCATGGTCGAGAACGCCGCGGCGATCGGGTCGTTGCCGCCGCCGAGCGCCAGGAGGCACGCCCACAGGGTCGCGGCCGACGACAACGTGGTGCCCATCGCCCCCAGGAACGCGAGGCCGAGCCGTCGTGGGTCCTTCGCGAGCCCGCCGAGCTGGCGGAAGGCCGGGAGGACGTCGTCGCGGGCGTAGGTCTCGACCGCGTGCCGGAACCGCGGGACGACGAGCACCGCGACGCCCGTGACGACGACCGCGACCCCGGCGGCGAGCAACGCCCACCGGGCCCAGCCCGGCACGTGCTGACCGACGCTGCGCCCCGCGACGAGCGCCAGGACGGTCAGCAGCACCAGGTGGGTCAGGACCTGCACGATGCTCTGGAGCGCGACCGTGCCCGTCGCGAGCGCGGTGCTCATGCCGGACTTCGCCAGGTAGCGGACGTTGAGCGCGAGCGAGCCGACGCTCGCGGGGGTCGCCGTGCCCGCGAACGCGTTCGCGAGCTGGACGCGGGTGGTCCGCAGGAACGGCAGGTGGGTCGGCGAGCACGCGGCGAGCGAGGCGGCCGCCGCGAAGAACCCGGTCGCGGCGAGGAGCGCCGCCAGGACGGCCCACGCGGGCTGGGCGTCGCGCAGCGCCTCGCCCATGCGCGGGATCTCGCTGATCTCCGGGATGACCACGTAGGTGAGGCCGCCGACGAGCAGGAACCAGACGAGCACGCGCAGGGCGTGGCTCTGCGGGGACCGGGCCGCCGTGGCGTCGGGTTCCTGCGTGATGGCGAGCTCCTTGCAGAGACGGGATCGGGCGTTCCGCGACCCTACCGACGTGCGGGGGCTCACGCACCGGTAGTCCCACCGAGCGTGCCGTTCGGGTCGTCCCCGGCGCCCCGGGGCGACCCGAGCTGCACGCTCGGCGTCCGTCGGTCCAGGCAGGTCCCGGCAGGTCAGGCAGGTCCCGGCAGGCCCGGCAGCCCGGCGCTGCTCAGTCGTTCGGCGTGACCTCGGGCAGCGGTGCGGGGCCGTCCTCGGGCACCCAGCCCTTGGGCGGCCGGACGGTCGGGACGTCGCCCACGATCGGCACCGGGCGGCGGTGGAACGGGAACCCGTAGCGCGTCACGAGCCCGGCGAGCGTCGTGAGGCGGTTGCGGGGCCCGATCAGGCTCATGATGTGCACGAACAGCCATGCCAGCCACGCGGTCCCGCGGGTCAGGCGGAGCTTCCCGGCGATGTCCGCGACGGCCGCGCGGCGCCCGATGACGGCCATGGTGCCCTTGTCGAGGTACCGGAGCGACGTCGTCGGGCGTCCTTGGACGAGCGCCCGGATGTTGCGCCCCACGACCTTGCCCGACTGGATCGCCGGCTGGGCGAGCTGCGGCAGCCCCGCGGGCGAGATCGCGACGTCCCCGGCCGCGAAGTGGTCCGGCAGGCCCTCGACCTGCAGGTCGTCGCCCACGCGGATGCGTCCGCCGTCGCCCAGGGGCAGGTTCCAGCGCGAGACCTCGTCGTGCGGGGCGACGCCCGCGGCCCAGATCGTGAGGTCCGAGCGGATGAAGTCGCCGTCGGTGAGCTCGACGCCGTCGGGCAGGACCTTCGCGACGCCCGCGCCCAGGTGCAGGTCCACGCCGCGTCGCTGCAGCTCGCGCGCTGCGTAGGTGCGGAGCTTCGCGGGGAAGGGCTTGATGAGCTCGGTGCCGCGCTGGACGATCTTGACGCTGAACGCGTCGCCGTGGATCTCCGGGTAGGCGGGGGCGAGGCCCTGCGTGCGGAGCTCGGCGAGCGCTCCTGCGACCTCGACGCCGGTCGACCCGCCCCCGACGACGACGACGCGCAGGCCGTCGTCGGTCCCCGGGGAGGCCGCGGACTTCTCGAGGCGGACGAACAGGGTGTCGCGGATCTTGAGGGCCTGCGAGCGCGAGTACATCGCGAACGCGTGCTCCTTGGCGCCGGGCGTCCCGAAGAAGTTGGTCGTGACGCCGTTGGCGAGCACGAGGTAGTCGTAGCGGATCTCCTCGTCGTTGAGCAGGCGCAGGGTCTTGTGCTGGGGGTCGAGGCCCACGAGGTGCTCGTGCACGACGCGCACGTTGCGCTGCCCCAGGCGCAGCGCGCGCAGGAAGTACGTGACGTCGCCGGGGTTCAGGCCGCCCGTGGCCACCTGGTAGAGCAGCGGCTGGAACGTGTTGTAGACGCGGCGGTCGATCAGCGTGACGCGTACGGGGGCTCCGGCGAGCGCCTTGACGGTCGCGAGCCCGGCGAACCCGCCGCCCACGACGACGACGTGGGGGAGCTGCGCCCCGGTGGGTGCGGGGTGCGCGGCGCTGCCGTCGTTCACTGTGTGCCTCTCGATGTGCGGGGTGGGTGCGGTGTCCGAGCGTATGTCGCGCGCGGGGTGGTGGCGAGACGGGTGCTCCGGCCCGAGCCTGGTGGTCCCGCCCCTGACGCGAGGGCCCGTCTGGGGCCGGACCGCCTGTCTCGTGGCGGACGCGTGACGGGAATCACGGGCCCGAGGATCTGACGTCGTGTGGACAACCTGGCGCACGGGCGCGTAACTTCGAACTGACCGGTCAGTCTAAAAGAGTGATCGGACTCGGAACTCTCGGAGGAACCCCCATGAATCAGCCCGTCGCACGGCACGGCAGCGACGAGGCCACGCACCTCGCGCAGGCCCGGGCGCACGCCAGCAGGCCCGACGACGTCGCGCACCTCCCGTACGGGACCCTCGCCGCCGCGGACATCGCCGACGACCTGACCTTGCGCAGCCCGCTCGGCGGCGAGGTCGCCGAGGTCGCCGAGACCGCAGCACCCGCCGACGGTGCGCCGCACCCGGCCGCGACCCCGCACGCGATCAGCGCCTACGACCTCCAGCTCCACGGCCCCCGCGGCCTCGTCTACGGACCCGTCGACCTCGAGATCCCCGTCGGCGAGGTCGTCGTCGTCCAAGGACCCCAGGGCGCCGGCCGCTCGAGCCTCCTCCTGACCCTCGCGGGCCGCATGGCCCCCGACCACACCCCCGACGGCTGGCTCGTCGTGCTCGGCGAGAACCTCACGGGCCGCCGGGCACGCCGCACCGCGGTCCAGCGCCGCGCAGCGATCGCCGGCTTCCACGGGATCGACGAGCTCGACGACGCCGTCACGGTCGGTGACTCGGTGCGCGAACGCCTCACCTGGCTCGCCCCCTGGTACCGCCGCACGCCCAAGGTCACCCCGGAGGTCTACGAGCGCGTGGCCCGCCCCGTGTTCGGCCCGCGCGAGCTGCCCCCGCTCGACTCGATGGTCTGGGACCTCGACGAGGTCGACGCGATGCTCCTGCGCATCGCGATCGCCATGGCACAGGGCCCCGAGCTCCTCGTGGTCGACGACCTCGACCAGGTCCACGACTCGGACCGCCGCCAGATCGTCTGGGAGCGCCTCGAAGCCGTCGCCGCCACGGGAGTCACCGTGATCGGCTCGGTCGCGTCCGCCGGAGAGGTCGACGCGATGCGCTGGGGTCGCGCCCCGCACGTCGTCCGGCTCACGACCGGCCCCCAGCTCGTCAGGGCCTGACCCACCACCCGGGCGACGGTCGTCGCCCCGCCCACGCTCCGCCGTCGGGCCCCCTCTCGCACGTACAGAACGGAAAACACCTCTCGTGATGTCCTGGACCTCCACCGGTACGGAGCTGCGGCGCTTCCGCCGCGGCCTCCTGCCCAAGCTCGCCGTGGGCGCGATGATCTTCGTCCCCCTGCTCTACGGAGCCATGTACCTCTGGGCCTTCTGGGACCCGACCGGCAACCTCGACAAGCTGCCCGTCGCGATCGTCAACGCCGACACCGGCACCGAGGTGGACGGTGAACGGCTGGACGCGGGCGAGGAGGTCACGTCCACCCTGGTCGACTCGGGCGACCTCGAGTGGGCGCGCGTCGACGCGACCGAGGCCGAGAAGGGCGTCAAGGACGGCACGTACTACTTCGCGCTGACCATCCCCGAGGGCTTCTCGGAGGCCGTCGCGAGCGCCGCGGGCGACGACCCGCAGTCCGCACGGCTCATGGTCACGTACAACGACGCCAACTCGTTCCTCGCGACGACCCTGGGCCGCAGCGCCATGACGCAGGTCCAGGGCGCGGTGCGCGAGGAGATCGGCGCGCAGGCCGTCGACAAGGTCCTCGTGGGCCTCGGCAGCGCGCGCGACGGGTTCGCGCAGGCCTCCGACGGAGCGCTCACGCTCACCGCGGCCAGCGGCCGGCTCACCGACGGCGCGACCCAGGTCGCCGACGGCGCCACGACCGCCGCCGACGGCGCGGGCACGCTCGCGGACGGGATCGACCGCCTCGCCGACGGTGCAGGGTCGGCCGTGGCAGGGGCCGAGCAGCTCGCGACCGGTGCGGGCGCGCTCTCCGACGGCGCGTCCTCCGCGAGCGCCGGAGCCTCGCAGCTCGCCGCGGGCGCCGCGACCGCGGCCGACGGCGCCTCCGCCCTCGCCTCCGGTGCCGCCACGACGCAGGCCGGCATGGTCCAGCTCGCCGACGGCTCGCAGCAGCTCGTCGCGGGCTTCACGGCCCCCGACGGCCTCGTCGCCGGGGCGGACAAGGCCGCCGCAGGTGCCCAGCAGGTCGCCGACGGCGTCACGCAGGTCCAGGGGCAGGTCACCTCGCTCACGGGCAGCGTCCCGACGCTCCGCGCGCTGCTCCAGCAGAACGCCGCCGTGCTCGGCGCCTCCGCCGACCCCCAGGCGCAGGCGCTCGCGGCCGCGAACGAGCAGGCGCTCGGCCAGCTGCCCTCGGACGGCGAGCTCGCGCAGAGCGAGGCCGGCCTCCAGGCGCTCGTCGACGGGTCGCAGCAGGTCGCGGCCGGGCTCCCCGCCCTCTCGGAGGGCGTCAAGGCGGCCTCGGCCGGTGCCCAGCAGATCGACGCCCAGCTCCACCCGGGCTCGGGCACGCAGACCGTGCGCGACGGCGTCGACGGCGTGGCCGCCGGGGCGTCGACCCTGAGCAGCGGGCTCTCGACGCTGCGTTCCGGGGCGTCCGACCTCGCGGCGGGCAACGCGTCGCTCGCGTCCGGCGCGGGCACCCTCGCCGCCGGGACGTCGTCCCTGTACTCGGGCGCGCAGCAGCTCGCCGACGGCGCGCAGTCGGCCGCGACCGGGGCGGGCGCGCTCGCCGACGGCAACCAGACCCTCGCGGACGGTGCCACGCAGGTCGCCGACGGCGGGTCCCAGCTCACCGACGGTGCGCAGACCCTGACCGACAAGCTCGCCGAGGGCTCCGAGGCCATCCCCGACGACGGCACGGCCCTGCGCGAGCAGCGCGCCGACGTCATCGCCGCCCCCGTGACCGTCGCGGACCACGACCTGGCCGAGGCCGAGGGCTTCGGCGAGGGCTTCGCGCCGTTCTTCATCCCGCTCGCCCTGTTCGTGGGTGCGCTCATCACGTGGCTGCTCATGCGGCCGCTGCCCTCGCGGGCTCTCGCGACCCCGGCGTCCGGCCTGCGCACGACGCTCGCCGGGTTCCTGCCCGCGCTGTGCATCGGGTTCGCCCAGGTGGCCGTGATGCTCGCGGTCATCCACTGGGGAGTGGGCCTCGACATGACCCACGCGCTCGGGACGCTCGCGTTCACGACGCTCGTCGCCGCGACGTTCCTCGCGCTCCAGCAGGCGCTCATGGCGCTGCTCGGCCCGGCCGCGGGCAAGGTCGCGATCCTGGCGCTGCTCATGCTCCAGCTCGCGTCCTCGGGCGGCACCTACCCGGTGCAGACCACGCCCGCGTTCTTCCAGGCCATCCACCCGCTGCTGCCCATGAGCTACGCCGTGGACGGGCTGCGCCAGACGATCACGGGCGGGGTCGACGGACGGCTCTGGTTCGCGGTGGTCTACCTCGGCGTGCTGCTGCTAGCGTCGCTGGCGATCAGCGCCTGGCGGGCGGGGCGCATGCGCACCTGGACCCTCGACCGCCTGCACCCGGCGCTCGAGATCTGACGACGAAGAGGCTGGACGAACGATGACGACGACCAAGGCGGACCAGACGGCGGACGGACCGGACGCCGTCGGGCCCCTTGGGCCGGGCGCCACCGCGGAGTCCGGCGCCCCGACCGGGACCCGGCGCGAGCAGGCCTTCGCGGCCCGCCGCGCCGGGACCCGGCAGCAGATCATCGACGCGGCCGTGAGCCTCATCGCCGACCAGGGCTTCACGGCCACGTCCGTCGAGGACATCGCGTCCGCGGCGGGCGTGGCCAAGGGCAGCGTCTACTACAACTTCGGGTCCAAGTCCGACGTGTTCGAGGCCGCGCTCGCGGGCGGCCTCGAACGACTGACCCTCACGCTCTCCGAGGCCCGCGGGGGGCTGCGCGGCAAGGAGGCGCTCGCGGCGCTCATCGCGTCGCTGCTCGAGCAGATCCGCGCCCACCCGGACTTCGCGAAGCTCCTCGCGGCCGAGGTCTTCCGGGTCGGGCGCGAGTGGCAGGAGACCGTGGGGCACATCCGCGCACGCGTCATCGAGTTCTACGCGGCCGCGCTGCGCGAGGAGCGGCCCGGCGCGGACGTGTCGCTGCTCGCGGCCTCGGTGTTCGGGGCGACGCTCGTCGCAGGGCTCGAGTGGCTCGTGTTCCAGCCCGAGCGCGAGTTCGACGAGGTCCTGGCCGCGGTGCTGGAGCTGATCGCGGGCGTGTAGGGCGGCGGACGGTGCCGGCGGGGGCGCCGGAGTGTTGGTCCCGGTACGAATGTCCACTATCTTCCTCGCAGCGCCACCGTCGGCGCCCTGCGGAGAAGCGAGCGCACATGGCCAGGACGTTCAACCGACCCCCCAACTGGCCCGTGCCCCCCCAGGGGTGGAAGCCCCCGCGGGGATGGGAGCCGGACCCTGCCTGGGGCCCGCCGCCCTCCGGATGGGTCCTCTACACACGCGCCCCGATGCCTGCCTGGGGGTGGTGGCTGATCGCCCTGGGCGTCGTGCTTCTCCTTGTCCTGTGGTCCGCGGTCGAGAAGGCGTTGGGCCTCGCGCCGCTCACGTGCGAGTCGGCGATCGACGAGGTCGTCGCCATGACTGCCGGCCAGCCGGCGTCCGGGCAGGTCCTTGACATCACCGACGCGTCGTTCCTCGAGGACCGTCAGGACGAGCTCGACGACGGCGTGTTCACGGTTGCCGCCGGCCGCGAGACCGACGAGGTCCTGGTCTGCCGCGGGGCCGGCGAGTGGGGCGACGGGTCCTACGGAGCGATCGAGTTCGGCTACACGGCCGACGCCGCCGGCAACCTCTTCACGTACGTCGCGCCCGTGGGGTGACCCGACACGCCCGGCGGCAGGACGCTCGCCCCGCCGTGGGGCCGGCACGGCTCAGCCCAGCAGCAGCTTCCAGCAGCCCACACCGACGACCCCCGCGATCAGCGGCGCGGCGACGGGTACCCACGCGTAGCCCCAGTCGGACGGCCCCTTGTGCTGGAGGGGCAGGAGCGCATGCACGATGCGCGGCCCGAGGTCACGGGCCGGGTTGAGCGCGGGCCCCGTCGGTCCGCCGAGCCCCGCGACGAGCCCCCACACCAGGAAGCCGAGCGCGAGGTGCGCCAGGCCGGGCTCGGTCGTCGTCAGGGGCGAGTTGATGATCGCCAGCGCGCACGAGAACAGGACGACCGAGCCGAGCAGCTCGTTCGCGAAGCCGTTCACGCGGCTGTGCGCGGCGTTGACGGTCGAGAAGGTCGCGAGGACGTCGGCGGAGCTCTCGGTGCGGTCGTAGTACGGCTTGTGGGTCGCGACGATCGCGAGCTGCCCCGCCATGGCCCCGAGCATCTGCGCGACCACGTACGGCGCGACGTCGGCCCACGGGAACATGCCCCACGTCGCGAGCCCGATCGTGAACGCCGGGTTGATGTGGTTCCCGCTGATCCCGCCGAACATCAGCGCCGGGATCATGACGCCGAACCCGTAGCCCATCGCGATGAGGCTCCACCCGCCGCCGTACCCCTTGGACCCCTTGAGGTGCACGTTCGCGACCGTGCCGTTGCCGATGATGATGAGAATCGCCGTGCCGATGAACTCGCACGCGGCGCGCACCGCCAGGGAGTAGTCCGGATCCATGCGCACACCCTGCCAGGGCCGGGGCGCGTGCGGGCCGCGCGACACCCCGCGAGACGGGGGCCTGGCGCGCGGCGGGTGGGTCGGGGACACTTGCCGGTCATGGAGGATCTTGCGACGGTCGGGACCACGGTGCACCAGGCCCGACGGCGTCGCCCGCCGCGACCCGTCGGCGCACCCAGGGCGGGGGTCGTCGTGCTGGGCGGGATCCTCGCGGCCTGGGCGCTCGGGGCGTGCACGGCGACGGAGTCCTGCGTGTCCTGGGCGGGCTTTCCGGACGACGCGTCGCGGACCGAGCAGGCGACCCTGGTCGTCGATGCGACCGTGGTCGAGCAGGCGGGCACACGATCGATGTTCGGCGACGAGGCGAACGTGTGGGAGGTCGAGGTCGACGCGGTCCTCACGGGGGACGTCGACCCGGGCGAGCGGATCGAGGTCGTCTCGACACCGCCGACGTGCTCGAGCGAGACGTACCCCGAGGGCGACCCGCTCGACGTCGAGGGCGAGGTGCGCCTCTACCTGCAGGATGCCGCGTCCTTCCAGATCCCCGGGTCGGGGACGGGGTGGGCGCTCATCACCCCGTTCGACGGGGTCGGCGAGGTCCCGGAAGTCCCCTGAAAAGGGACGGCGCGGTAAGTATCGTGTTAAGTCGCCGCTTTCCTCTGTCGCGACCAGGCATCTGCCCCTACGCTCGCGTCAACCGAACTCCCCGCAGCGTCGCGTCGAGTGTGCGTCCGCCTGCGTTGGGGGACCAGTGGAGGAGAACGAGTGTGAGAACACGTCCGATCGTCCCGTCCGTCGCCGCGCTGAGCCTGGGGCTCGCCGCGCTGTTCGTCCCGCAGGCCGCAGCCGCGCCGCCTGCGCCACCTGCCCCGCTCGAGGATCGTGTCTCGGGTGCGGCCGTCATGGAGCACCTGGAGCAGTTCCAGGCCATCGCGGAGGCCAACGGCGGCAACCGCGCCCTGGAGACCCCCGGCTACGAGGCGAGCGCCGCGTACGTCGAGCAGGTCCTGACCGACGCCGGGTACACGCCCGAGCGCCAGTACTTCTCGTTCGACGACCAGCGCACCGATGCGCTGTCGCTCACGGCGGGGGGACACGCGGTCACGGAGAACATCTTCCCCGCGGAGTTCGCGCCGGACACGCCTCCTGAGGGCGTCACGGGGCCCGTGGTCCAGCCGGCCGACGCCCTCAAGCAGGGGTGCACGGCCGACGCGTGGGCCGGGGTCGCGGCCACGGGTGGTGTGGCCCTGGTCAGTCGCGGTTCGTGCAACTTCTCGCTGAAGGTCCAGTTCGCGGCCGAGGCGGGTGCCGCGGCCGTCCTGATCTACAACAACACGGCGGGTCCCATCAGCCCGACGCTCGGTGAGCCGAGCGACGTGTGGGTGCCGACGGCCGGCATCACGCAGGCGGACGGTCAGGCCATCATCGCCGGGGTCGCGGGGGGCCAGACCGACGCGACGTACGTGCTCCAGACCTCGACCGTCACGCACACGACGTTCAACATCCTCGCCGAGACCGGCACGGGTCGTGCGGACAACGTCGTGATGCTGGGCGCGCACCTCGACGGGGTGCCGGAGGGGCCGGGCATCAACGACAACGGGTCGGGCTCGGCGGCGATCCTGGAGACCGCGGTCCAGCTCGCGAAGCACGGCGGCCCGCTCGACAACCAGGTGCGGTTCGCCTGGTGGGGGGCCGAGGAGGTGGGCCTCGTCGGGTCGACGCACTACGTCGACGACCTGGTCGCGAACGACCCGACGGCGCTCGACCAGATCGCGACGTACCTGAACTTCGACATGGTCGGCTCGCCGAACTACGTGATCGGGGTCTACGACGCCGACGAGTCCACGTACCCGGCTCCGGTCGAGGTCCCGCCGGGCTCCCCGGAGACGGAGGACGTCTTCACGGACTACTTCGACTCGATCGGGCAGGCGTGGGTCGACTCGGAGTTCTCGGGTCGTTCGGACTACCAGGCGTTCATCGCGAACGGGGTGCCGGCGTCGGGCCTGTTCACGGGGGCCGACGACGTCAAGACCGAGGCCGAGGTCGCGCTGTTCGGCGGCACGGCGGGGATCTGGCAGGACCCCAACTACCACTCGGCGGCCGATGACATCGACAACATCGACCCCGTCGCGCTCGACATCAACGTCAAGGCGATCGCTCACGCGACGGCGTCGCTCGCGGCGGACACGTCGGCGATCAACGGTGTGGTCTCGCCCGTCGACCCCGAGCTGACGGGGCTCAGCGCGACCGCTCGCTGCACGGGCAAGGTGGCCTCGCTCAAGGTCGTCGCGACCAACGGTGAGGACCGGCCGCTCGACGTGCTGGTCACGACGCCGTTCGGGACCAAGACGTTCAACCACGTCAACCCGGGCAAGATCGCGCACCAGACGTTCAGCGCCCGGTCGGGCACGCTGCCCGCAGGCAGCGTGACGGTCAGGGCGTGGGACGACGCGGGGTCGCAGGAGACGTACACGCTGGACTACGCGGCCCTCACCTGCTGATCTCGTGAGACCGAGGGACCCTGTCCCGGTGGTCCCGCACGACGGCGCCCCCTCCTCCGGTGAGACTCTCGCCGGGGGAGGGGGCGCTGTCGTGCACGGGACGGTCAGGACGGCGGGGCCGGGTCGCCCTCCGCGGCCGCGGCCGCCTCGCGCGCCGCGACGTTGCGCTTCGACAGGAGCGAGTTCCGGTACCCGAACGACGCGTAGATCACGAGCCCGATCACGACCCACACGAGGAACCGCAGCCACGTGAGCGTCGTCAGGTTCGTCATGAGCCACAGGCACGCGACACCCGACACGATGGGCAGCACGGGCGACCACGGGACGCGGAAGCCGCGCGCGATGTCGGGGCGGGTGCGACGCAGGATCGGGATGCCGAAGCTGACCAGCACGAACGCCGACAGGGTCCCGATGTTGATCATCTCCTCGAGCAGCTCGACCTGCGCGAGGCCCGCGATGAGCGCCACCACGACCCCCATGCCGACCTGGAGCCGGACCGGGGTGTGGAATCGCGGGGACGTCCGGGAGACGCCGCGCGGCAGCAGGCCGTCGCGGCTCATCGAGAACATGACGCGGGTGAGCCCCAGGAGCAGGACCATGATGACGGTCGTCAGGCCCAGGAGGATGCCGACCGAGATGACCTTCCCGGCCCAGTCCGCGCCGACCAGGATGAACGCCGTGGTGAGCGACGGGTCCTCGGAGGCCGCGAGGTCCGTGTAGGGGACCATGCCCGTGACGACGAGCGTCACCAGGATGTACAGGACCGTGACGACCGCGAGCCCGCCGAGGATGCCGCGGGGGATGGTGCGCTGCGGGTCCTTGGCCTCCTCGGCGGTGGTCGCGACGACGTCGAACCCGATGAACGCGAAGAACACGAGCGCCGCGCCCGCGAGCAGCCCCATGACGCCGTACGTCGTGGGTTCGAGGCCCGTGAGGAAGCCGAACAGCGGCTGCTCGAGCGCCGACTTCTCCGGCGCGGGCTGCGACGGCGGGATGAACGGCGTGTAGTTCTCGGCCTTGACGTAGAAGAAGCCGACGACGATCACGAGCAGCGTGATCGCGACCTTGATGATCGTGAACACGCTGTTGATGCGGCTGCTGAGCTTGGTCCCGATCGCGAGGAGCGTCGTGAACACCCCGACGATGAACACCGGTCCCCACTCGAGGTCCACGGGCCCGATCGGGATGGTCAGCGGCAGGTCGACGCCGAACAGCCCGAACGCGTCCGACAGGTAGATGCCCCAGAACTTCGCGATCACGGCCGACGCGAGCAGCATCTCCAGGATCAGGTCCCACCCGATGATCCACGCGACGAGCTCGCCCATGGTCGCGTAGGAGAACGTGTACGCGGACCCGGCGACGGGCAGCGCCGACGCGAACTCGGCGTAGCACATGACGGCCAGCGCGCACACGATCGAGGCGATGACGAACGAGATGATGACGGACGGCCCGGCGAAGTTCGCGGCGGCCGTCGCACCGACCGAGAAGATGCCCGCCCCGACCGCGACCGCGACCCCCATGACGGCGAGGTCCCAGGCGGTGAGGTCGCGCTTGAGCGAACGTTCCGGGTCGTCGAGCGATGCGAGGGACTCCTCGACGGACTTGAGTCGTAGAACACCTTTGCCCATCGGCCCAGTCTGTCCGGCGTGCCGACCTCACGCGCGCCGGGGCGACTGCCCGACGGCGCGGCCCGGGTCCGCGGGGTGCCGTCGCCCGGCCGGGTCCCGCGCGGGGCGACGGGAACCACCCGCCCGGTGCGGCGCCGTCGGGCCGGGGGACCGCGCCGACCTGGGAGAATCTTCCGGTGACCCCAGCACTCCCCGCCCCTGCCCGTCCCGGCGCGACCGGTGAGCTCCTCGCCGTGTGCCGCGTGCACGTCCTGCTGCCCGACGCGGGCACGGTCGGCGTGACCGCGATCGACAAGCGACCCGTCGAGGGGCCCGTCAAGGTACGCCCGCTGGGCCTGTACGCCGACGTCCAGGCCGACCGTGCGCACCACGGCGGCGAGGAGCAGGCCGTGTACGCGTACTCGCAGGAGGACGCCGACCACTGGTCGGCCGAGCTCGGCTACGAGGTCGTGCCCGGCCTGTTCGGCGAGAACTTCCGCACGCGCGGGGTCGCGGCGAGCGGGGCGCTGATCGGTGAGCGCTGGCAGGTCGGGAGCGCTGTCCTGGAGGTCACGCAGCCGCGGACGCCGTGCGCGACGTTCGCGCGCCGCCTGGGCGAGGACCGCTGGGTCAAGCGCTTCACCGACGCGAACCGCACGGGTGCCTACCTGCGGGTCGTGACGCCGGGCGAGGTGCAGGCCGGGGACACGGTCGAGGTCGTGCGCTCGCCCTCGCACGGCGTGAGCATCGCGGACTGGTTCGGGTCACGGGCGGCCGGGACGGCGGCCGACCTCGCGGCGCGGCTGCTCGCGTCGCAGGAGGCGGGCGAGGTCCGGCTGTCGGCGGAGATGCTCGAGCGCGCCGAGCGGGCGGTCCGCTGACCCGTCGCCGGGTGCGGGGCGAGAGGCCGCCGCGGGGCGGGGAGGCTCAGGCGCGCTGCGGCTCGTTCGGGGGCCACTCGCCGTCGTCCGAGCCGTCGTCGGCCGCGAACAGCAGCTCGTGGAGCCGGACCTGGACCTCCTCGACGCGCGGGACGTCGGGCAGCGTCATGCCGGGCTTGGCGGTCGCGTCCGAGATGATGAGCGTCCCGCAGCCGAACAGGCGGTCGACGAGGTCCTTCTCGTATGTCACGTCGTTGATGCGGTAGAGCGGGATGTCGCGGCCCGTGCGCGTGAGGATGCCCGTGCGCGTCGAGATGCGCTTGGTCGTCACGGTGTAGTTGGTGGTCAGCCAGCGCAGGTGCGGCACGACGACCCAGACGACCGCCGCGACCGCTGCGACGCCGAGCGTCCCCCACAGGATCACCGGGTGCTCGGGCGAGAACCAGAGGATGGCCGTCGCGGCGGCGACGATCAGCACCAGGACGAGGACCGGCAGGAACAGGGCCTTGGGGTGGGTCCGCAGCTCCATGACGACGCTCTCGCCCTCGGCGAGGTTCTTGTTGACGCTCATGGGGAGCATCGTGCCACCTCGGGCGAGTCCTCCGGGACGGCGGTCCGGGGGCGGCCCGGGCGTCCACGCCCGGGGGAGCGGTGCTCCCCGACCAGGGTCCAGGGCGCGATCGCGAGCGGGGCGAGCCCGTACCGCTCGTAGAGCCGCACGTGGTTCGCCGACGCGGCCTGCACCACGACCGTCTCGCCCAGGGGCACGGTCGCGCGCACGTGGGCCGCGACGATCGCGAGGCCGCCGTGCGGCAGACGTGAGGTCACCGAGTCGACGGTCCAGCGGATGGACCTGACCGTCGCGAGGTCGGCGGCGGTCTGCTCCGTGCCGAGCCGTCGCCGCGCCTCGGCACCCACGGCCCAGATCCGGGCGAGGGTCGGCGTCAGCAGCGCGAGGGCCGTCAGGAGGCTGGTCACGAGCCAGGCGCCCAGGCAGCCCAGCACCACCCAGGTCATGGCGGGTGCCCACCAGACGAGCACCTCCGGGAGGAACAGGATCGCGAACACGGCGACCTCCAGGCCGACGACGGCGACGACGATGCGTCCGGCGATCGCCACCTGGGCGCCGAAGGAACGGCGTCCGACCCGTGCGACGACGAGACGGTCGTGATGCCTCATGCCGGGCAGCACGAGGACGGTCGCGCACCAGTAGAGCCAGGTCGCGGCGGACAGCAGGCGGGCACGGCGCCCGCCGTCCCGGGCACGTGGAGCGAATCCGACCGCCAGGGTCCAGGCCACGCCGGGGACGTCACGGAGCCTGACCTTCGACAGGGGCGTCGTCCCGACGCGGGGTGCGGTCGTCGTCACCCGCACACGGTAGTGGCCCGGCGAACGGGGACGTGCTCAGCCCGTCGGCCGGTTCCACCCCTCCAGGGTGCGCAGGCCGTGCCCGTGCCCGAGCACGCTGATGCTCGCGGTCCCCAGCTCGAACCGGGCGGCCGCGTCGGGTTCCATCTCGAGCCACACGGCCGTGAGCACGCGCAGCAGGTGGCCGTGCGCGACGAGCAGCACGTCGCCCCCGTCGCGCAGCACGGGTTCGACGCGCTCGACGACGGCGCGCGCCCGGGCGGCGACCTCGTCGAGCGTCTCGCCGTGGCGTCCGCCCGCGTCGCCCGGGGCCGCGGCGCGGGGAACGACGTGCACGCCGTCGCGGAAGATCAGCCAGTCCCGCCCGATCTCCCGGCTCACGTCGTCGGCCGTGCGCCCCTCGACGGGGCCGTAGTCCCACTCGGCGAGGTGGGGGTCGGTGACCGCGTCGGCGTGCCCGGCGAGCTCGGCGGTCCGCCGGGCGCGGAGCAGGGGGCTGCACAGGGTGAGCGCGAAGTCGCGTCCGGCGAGGGTCCGCCCGGCGGCCCGCGCCTGGTCCTCACCGAGCGCCGTGAGCGGGATGTCGCTCGTGCCGGTGTGCCGGCCGGTACGGCTCCACTCGGTCTCGCCGTGCCGCAGGAGCACGAGCTGGGGGTCGGGCATGGTGGCCTCCGTGGTGGGCGTGGTCCTCCGAGCATCTCCCAGGCCCGACGGCGGAGCACGCGCAGGGTACCGGGTCTCGCCGAGGGGAGGGGGGAGCGGCGACTGTGATCCTGTCGGGGGTCGTCTCGGGGCGGGGTATGGCTCTAGGCTCGTCCGTCATGACCACCTACTCGATCCTGACGGCGACCGCTGCGCTGCGAGGCGAACCGTTCGAGGCCGAGAGCGACGAGGCGGCGCTCGACGTCGTCCGGTCTCGCAAGCGGAGCGGGAACCTGCCGCTCACGTCGTTCTCGTTGCAGACCTCGGACGACCGCACGGTGGCGTCGTGGACCGGGTCGCACGAGGTGGTCTGAGCCGCTCTCAGGCGACGCCGTCGATCCCGACGATCGACAGGAACACCACGAGCGAGCCGAGCAGCACGGCGGCGATCCCTGCCGAGACGAGCAGGACGGTGCGGGGACGGACGGGCATGAGGCTCCTGCCGGTGCGGGGGCACGCCCGGGGGGCGTGGCGGACCCGACCATCGTAGGCAGCCCGCGCGGAGGCGACCGCCGCGCCCGGACGGGCCGACGAGGACCGGCCCCCTTGCCCGGGGCCCGGGCGGGCGGAGGACTTCCTGCCCTCGCCCGCCCGGCGCGCCGGTGGGTCAGGCCTCGGTGGACGCGAGGTCCTCGGCGCGGGCTGCGCGCCGTGCGAGCGTCCCGTCGCGCCACGTGAGGTAGCCGCCGTCGAGGTTGCGCACGTCGTAGCCGAGCTGGGTGAGCAGGCGCGCGGCGGTGTGCCCGCGCTGCCCCACCTGGCAGTGCACGACGACGGGTGCCCCGGCCGGGATCTCGGCAGCGGCTCGTTCGCGCAGCTCGTCGAGCGGGACGTTGAGCGCGGGGCGCGTGCCCGTCTCGGCGAGAGCGTCGTCACGGCCGACCTCGACCGTCCCGCGCGCGTGCTCGCCCGGCGTGCGGACGTCGACGACGGTCGCGCCCTGCGCGACGAGGTCGTCGAGCTCGTGCCACTGGACGCTGCGGGTCTCGCCCGTGCGCAGGTTGTCGGCGACGTACCCGAGCATGTTGACGGGGTCCTTGGCCGAGCCGTACGCGGGGGCGTACGCGAGCTCGAGGTCGGCGAGGTCGGAGGCCGTGAGGCCGCCCGCGACGGCGGTGGCGATCACGTCGATGCGCTTGTCGACGCCGTCGCGGCCGACGCCCTGCGCCCCGAGGACCTGGTCGGTCTCGGGGTCGACGAGGAGCTTGAGCGCCATCTGGGTCGCGCCGGGGTAGTAGCCCGCGTGCTGGGCGGGGTGCGTGTGGATGGCCCGGTAGGGCCGTCCCTCGGCGCGCAGGCGCTTCTCGCTGCGTCCGACACTCGCGGCCGTCAGCCCGAACACCCCGACGACGGCGGTCCCCATCGAGGGCCGCATGCCGCTGCGGCGACCCAGGATCACGTCGGCGACGTGCCGCCCGTGCCGGTTGGCGAGGTTCGCGAGGGGGATCAGGGTCGTCGGCTCGGGGCCCGCCGACCCGGCACCGGCGGTGTCGTGGGGCGCGAGGGCGTCGCGCTTGGTCGCGGCGTCGCCCACGGCGAACACGTCGGGGACGGTCGTGCGCAGGTCCTCGTCGACGACGATGCCACCGCGGGGGTCGATCCGTGCGCCGGCGAGGACCGCGAGCTCGACGTCGGGGCGGACGCCGATCGCGGCGACCACGAGGTCGGCCGGGACGGTCCCGCGCGGGGAGCCGTCGGGGGTCGCCAGGTCGGCCGTGTCCGGACCGAGCGCGCTGACCTGGGTCGAGGTGCGTACGTGGACGCCGTGGGCCTCGAGCTCCTGGCGGACGCGGATCGCCATCTCGGGGTCGAGCGGTGCGAGGACCTGGTCGCCGAGCTCGACGAGGGTCACGTCGAGGCCGCGGTGGACGAGATTCTCGGCGACCTCGACGCCGACGAACCCGGCGCCGATCACGACGGCCGAACGGGCGGGCGCGTGGGCTGCTCCCGTCGTCGAGCCGGCCGTGCCGTCGATCGCGGCGACGATCCGGTCGACGTCGGACACGTCGCGCAGCACGAGGGCGCGGTCCATGCCGGGGGCGGGCGGGACGACCGGTCGGGCGCCGGGGCTCAGCACGAGGCGGTCGTAGGTCTCGACGGTCTCCTGGCCGGTCGTGAGGTCACGGACCGTGAGGGTGTGGGCCGAGGCGTCGACGCCGGTCACGCGGTGGCGGACGCGGACGTCGATGCGGAAGCGGGCGGCGAGCGACTCCGGGGTCTGGAGCAGGAGCGCGTCGCGGTCCTCGATGACTCCGCCCGCGTAGTAGGGCAGGCCGCAGTTGGCGAACGAGACGTGCTCTCCGGCGTCGAGGACGACGATCTGGGCGTCCTCCGACAGGCGGCGCAGGCGGGTGGCGGCGGACATGCCGGCCGCGACGCCTCCGACGATGACGATCTTCATGCTTTCCTCCTGGGGTTCGGGAAGCAGCATACCCCCGGGGGTATAGTGGAATCACATCCACCAAGGAGGACGAGCGTGTGCAGAGCTGTGACCTGCAAGAAGTGCGGCAAGACGACGTGGGCCGGCTGCGGCCAGCACGTCGACCAGGTCATGCGGGGAGTCCCCCGCACCGACCGCTGCGAGGGCCACGCGGCAGAGCCCAAGGCACCCGCGGCCGGTGGCTTCCTGTCGCGCCTGTTCAAGCGCTGACCCGCCCCACCACCCGCCCGCGGCCCGCGCGCCGCACCCACCCGACCTGAGGAGAACCACCATGTGCAGCCCCGCCCGCTGCGGCACCTGCCGCAAGATCACCTGGACCGGCTGCGGCCTGCACGCCGAGGAGGTCCTCGCCGAGTTCGAGCCCTCCGAGCGCTGCACCTGCCCATGACCCCGGTCCCGCTGCCCGTGCGGACCCGGCGCCCGGCCCGGGCGACGTGGGGACGGCGTCGGCTCGTCGTCGGCGCCGTCCTCGCCCCGGGCCTGCTCGCGCTGCTCGTGCAGGCGGGCGGCGGCTGGACGGCCGCCGTCACGCCCGCATGGCTGGGACTCGTCGTCGCGGTGGCCGTGACCGGGGCGCTCACGCTCGCGAGCTACGTCCCTGCGAGCGGCGAGACCTGGCGGGATACCCTCGGGTGCTCGCCGTGCGCGGTCGTCTCGGGTGGCACCGTCCTCGCGGCGGCGTTCCTGCTGGGCCAGGCGCCGCACCAGGTCGGGATGGTGCTGCCCGCGCTGGCCGTCGTCCTGTTCGGGCTGGTGCAGCGCACGAGCAGCACCCGCGACGTGTGCATGCGATGAGAGGAAGAGTCATGGAGCTCGACAAGGACGAGATGAAGAAGGTCTCGAACCGGCTCAAGCGCGCCCAGGGGCAGCTCGCCGCGGTCGTGCGGATGGTCGACGAGGGCGGTGACTGCGCCGACCTCGTGATGCAGCTCTCCGCGGTGTCCAAGGCGCTCGACCGTGCCGGGTTCGCGATCATCGCGTCGGGCATGAAGCAGTGCCTCACGGACGACGAGAACGGCCCGGCCGACGTCCAGAAGCTCGAGAAGCTCTTCCTGTCGCTGACCTAGTGCGAGGGCATCTCGAGGCAGCCGCCGTCGGCGATCGGGCCGCCTGACTCCAGGGCGAGCGCGCCCGGCCGGACGTCTCCGAACACGCACCCGCCCGGGACGCTCACGCCGATCCCGAAAGCGGTCGCGCCGTCTCCCCAGACGTCCGTGTCGCCCGTGGTCTGGACCGTCGTGAAGCCGGCAGCGGTCAGGGCGTCGACGACGTCCTGCGAGCGGAACGTCGCGCCCGACCCGGTCAGCGCGGTCAGCGCCGCCTCGACCGCCGGGACCGAGCGCGCCGCGAGAGCCGCGTCCTGCGGGCTGGAGCTCCGTTGCCGGTACGCGTCGTTCGAGCGCATGAGCGCCTCGGGGTCGTACGGCAGGCAGCCGGTCGGCATGTCGTCGTCGGTCGCCGGGCAGGCTCCGGTCGGAGACGGCGAGACGGTCGGGGAGGCCGAGGACCGGTTCGGCGAGCGGTCGACCCCGGCGTCCGGCGGCAGCCCGACCGCGCCCAGCACGAGGACCGCCCCGAGCGTGCCGACCGCCAGGATCGTGACCAGGCCCCCGAGCACCCAGCGTCCCGCGCTCACGAGGCCACGACGAGACGGGTGATCGCGGCGACCGCCTCGTCGTCCCAGGTCGCGCTCGGAGAGTCCGTGCGGGTCATGACGACGAGTGTCGTCGGCTCGACGGCGGGCCGCCACAGGACGCCCGCGTCGTTGACGACGCCGTAGCCTCCCGCGCCGGTCTTGTCCGCGAGCTCGTAGGTGCCGTCGAGGCCGGCGCGGAACCGCTTGCCGGACGTGGTGCTCCGCAGCATCCAGTCCCCGAGCCGTGCCGCAGTCAGGGCGCCGGCCCTGCGCTCGAGCAGCAGGGCGCCGTAGATGCGCGCGACGTCGTCCGGCGTCGAGGTGTCGCGGTCGTCTCCCGGCGTCGCCTCGTTGAGCTGGGGCTCGATCCGGTCGAGGCGCGTCGCGCGCGCGCCGAGCGAGGCGGCGAAGCTCGTGACGGCCGTCGGGCCGCCGATCTCCCGCAGCAGGAGGTTGCCCGCGGTGTTGTCGCTGAAGCGGAGCGCGGCGTCGGCGAGCTGCGTGGGGGTCATGCGCCACGTCGTCGTCGCGGACGTCACGGGAGAGTTCTCCACGACGTCCTCCGGGCCGAACGCGATCTCGCGCGCCCAGTACGCGTCGTCGTAGGCCCTGTCTGCGAGCAGCGCCCCCACTGCGAGCGGCTTGAACAGCGAGCACATCGGGAAGCGCTCGCCCGACCGGTAGCCATAGTCCGCCCGGCCGCCGCCACGCACGCTCACCCCGACCGTGAGCGCCCGCGACCGTTCGAGGTCCCGCAGGGCCTCGTCGAGGTCGGGTCGTCCGGCAGTCGGCGCTGACCCGGAGGCCGTGGCGGCGACCACGGGGTCCGTGCCCTGCGGGGAGCAGGCGGCCGTGAGCCCCGCAGCGGCGAGCAGGGCGAGGACGGATCGGCGGGAGACCGGCGGGGCGGTCGCGTCTCGAGGAGTCATGCCACGAGTCTCGGAGCGGTGATCGATGCAGACAAAGCACGAAATCCCCCTATCGATGCGAGAGTGGCATCCATGGGTCGATCTCTCGATGTCCTGGCGGCGTGCGAGGTGTTCGTCGCCGTCGCCGACCGGGAGAGCTTCACGGCCGGCGCCCTGGCAGCGGGCGTCAGCCAGTCCGTCGCGAGCCGACGCATCGGGGCCCTCGAGGCCCATCTGGGCGGGCGGCTCTTCGACCGGACGTCGCGGCGGGTCGCGCTCACCGCGTTCGGCCGCGGCGTCCTGCCCGGCGCGGCCCGGCTCGTCGGTGCAGCCGCCGACCTGGTCGACGACGCCAGGCGCTCTCGTTCGCGCCCGCTGAGCGTGGGCGTCCCGCCGTCGGTACCACCGCTCGTGCTGGCGGAGCTGTGCGCGGCCGGTGCCGCCGGTCGGCTCCCGCTGGCACCCGTCGCGGGCAACCCTGCGGAGCGCGCCGAGGCCTTCCGGTCCGGAAGCACCTCGCTCTTCCTCGAGAACGTCCCCCCGGACCGGGCGCGCTGGACCGCTTCGCTGGGGGTCGGGTCCCACCCGGACGACGACGCGACGGGGACCTTCCGCCTGGGTGAGCTGCGTCCCTCGCGCGGACGACCGATGGGAGCGCTGCGACGGCTCTGGCTCCAACCCGAGGACGACGTACCCCACGTCCGCGACCGGTTGGAGCGGGCCCGGGACGAGGCGGGGCTCGCGCCCGTGCAGGTCCGCGTCGCGGAGTCGACCGTCCGCGCACTGTCCGAGATCCTCGTCTCCGACGACCTGGTCCTGTGCACCCCGTCCGAGGCCCGCACCTACGACCTGCGCTGGCGACCGCTCGGCGACCAGCGGCTCGTGCGGGCGCACACTCTGGCCGCAGGGGACGAGAGCCTCGCCGAACGCTTCCTCGCCTCCTGCTCGCCAGCGGTCGCGACGTTGCTCGGCGCCGACGGCACGGGCGTCGCCCGGGAGCCCCAGACCGAGCAGGAGCCCGCCCGTGGGTGACGGCTCGGTGGTCAGGGACGCCGTCCGGGTGCTCGAGGCAGCGGGCCTGCGGGCATCGGTCCTCGTGCAGGACCTCGGGACCGGCAGGGAGCTCGCGATCGAGCCGGACGTTCCCTACCCGCTCGCATCGGTCGTCAAGCTCCCCCTCGCGGTCGCGGTCCTCGAGCGGGCGGCGGTGGGGAAGGTCGACCTGTCGATGGTGGTCACGATCGACGGCCCCGAGCGGACGCCGGGGCCGACGGGGCTCTCGCAGTTCGCCCACCCTGCGAGCGTCGCTGTCGAGGACCTGCTCTACCTCGCGACGTGCCTGAGCGACGACACCGCGGCCGACGCCTTGTTCGCGCTGTGCCCACCGGACGCCGTCACAGGCATGCTGCGCACGCTCGGTATCACGGACGTCACGCTCAGACACCCGATCCACGAGCTCCACCGCACGCTCGCGAGCCGCCTCGGCCCGGGCGAGCTGCATCTCGCGCTCTCGCTGGCCATCCGGTCGACGACCGAGGGGCGCGGGCACCTCGTCCCCCAGCTCGACGTCACGCAGGCGAACGCGGGCACGGCCCGTGGTCTCGTCCGGCTTCTCCAGGAGGTGTGGACCGGACAGCGGCTCGCTCGCACGACGGTCGAGAGAACCCGGGCGCTCCTGGCCAGGAACGTCCTGCGGAACCGGCTCGCACCGGACCTGGAGAGCGACGTCTCGACCTGGTCGTCGAAGACCGGGACGTTCCTGCACCTGCGGCACGAGGTCGGGGTGCTCGAGCACCCCGACGGCGCCACCTTCGCGATCGCCGTGCTGAGCGAGTCCACCGTGCCCGCACGGATCCAGCCCGCGGCCGAGCAGGCCCTCGGGTTCGTCGCCCGCTCGCTCCACGACGAGCTGCGCTCGCACCGCTGACCGTCGCTCCCGCAGGCGGGCCCCCGGGCCCCGGGGGATGATCGCGGGGGAGAGCAGGACGCCCGGGGCGAGCGGCGCCGTCGGGCAGGAGCGAACCCCCCTCAGGAGCGACCCATGAGCGACGACGCGACCTACGGCAGCCCCGCCTTCGACTGGTCCCTGCTGACCGTCCCCACCCCGCTCGCGCTCGTGCGCGGCCAGCTCGGCTTCTCGTGGCTCGAGGTCCTCGGACGGCTCGTGACCCTCGACCAGGACGAGTTCGAGTGGGAGCCCGGGCCCGACGCCCTGCGCGTCGTGCGCCGCGGGGAGGAACGCTCGCCCCGCACGCTCGGCGTCGGCGAGTGGGTCATGGAGTGGCCCGAGGGGTCGGACTCCCCGCAGCCGCGGACCATCGCGTGGCTCGTCGCGCACCTCACCGAGGCGTTCTTCGAACGCTGGGAGTGGACGTTCGGCGACCGCATCGCCCGCCGCGACGCCGTCGCGTTCTCGGGCGAGGTGGACCCCGCGATCGAGGGGCTCACCCGGTGGGTGGACCTGTGGCGCGACGGCGTCGACTCGCTGCCCGACGACGAGGTCTTCACGGTCGGCCTCGGTCAGGCGACCGAGATCGACGCCCAGGCACCGTTCGGCCACCTCGTGCTCCACATGAACCGCGAGCTCATCCACCACGGCGCCGAGATCATGGTGCTCCAGGACCTGTACCGGGCGCGGCACGCGGGCTGAACCGGCCCACCAACGGACCCCGCGCGGCCGGCCGGCACGCCCCGCGTCGGCAGGATCACACCGTCCCGGGGAATCCTCGGGGCGTCCTGGTCGTTGATCCCGGTCATGAGCGAAAAGGTGAAGGTCGACATCTGGTCCGACGTGGCGTGCCCCTGGTGCTACGTCGGCAAGCGCCGCTTCGAGACGGCGCTGGCCGGGTTCTCGGGCCGCGAGGACGCTCCCGAGGTGGAGATCGAGTACCACTCGTTCGAGCTCGCTCCGGACACCCCGGTCGACTTCGAGGGCACCGAGGTCGACTTCCTGGCCAAGCACAAGGGCATGCCCGCGGGCCAGGTCGAGCAGATGCTCGGGCAGATGACGACGGTCGCGGCGGCCGAGGGGCTCGCGTACGACTTCGACGCGCTCCAGCACACCAAGACGCTCAAGGCGCACGAGCTGCTGCACTTCGCGAAGTCCCGCGGCAAGCAGGTCGAGATGAAGGAGCGCCTGCTCAAGGCGTACTTCGAGCAGGGCCGCCACGTGGGCCGCATCGACGAGCTCGCGGCGCTCGCGACCGACGTCGGCCTGGACGCCGACGAGGTCCGCGCGGCCCTCGAGAGCGGCGAGTTCGAGGACGCCGTCGAGCAGGACATCGAGCAGGCGCGGGCCTACGGCATCAGCGGCGTCCCGTTCTTCGTGTTCAACGGCAGGTACGGGGTCTCGGGTGCTCAGGACCCGGCCGTGTTCACGCAGGTCCTCGACCAGGTCGTCGCGGACGCCGCGGAGTCCGTGGCCTGACACCCCGTCCCGGGGCTTCGTCCGACCTCCTCCCGGTCACGTCCACCTACCACGTGGAATGCGACCGAGATCACAGGAGGAGCGGTAGCGAATGCGACCGGGTATCAGCCAGACTGTCGGAAACCCGCAGCGTCGCTGGTCCCGGTGGCCTCGCGACCGTCCGCCCGTCGAGACGGCGCCCCGCCCCACCACCCACGAGCACCGCAGCACGTGACATCAGGAGATCCCATGACTGACACCGTCCAGGACAACCCTTTCCACTCGATCGCGAACCCGCGTCGCACGACGCTCATGACGGTCTCGGCCGCGGAGGCCGCTGCACCGTTCACGATGGTCGGCAACGACGACTCCGCGGTGTGCGTCGACGGGGTGTGCGCTCTTCCCGAGTGACCCTCGGCCGCCGAGCACGAGCCTCTGTGCGCTCGAGAACGGGGTCGTGGTCGTCCTGAGCCTCAGGACGACCACGACCCCGTTCTCGGCAGGGCCGCCGACGGGACGCAGGCTCAGCCCCGGTGGTGGCGCCCCATCGGCACGAGCGTGGGCGTCCCCGTGATCGGGTCGGGCACGACGAGCGAGTCCAGGCCGAACACCTCGCGCACCATCCGGGCGTCGACGACGTCGCCCGGCGCCCCCTCGGCGTGCACCTTGCCGTCGCGCATCGCGACCAGCCGGTCGGAGTAGCGGCACGCCATGTCCAGGTCGTGCAGCACCATGACGACCGTGGTCCCGCGCGACTCGTTGAGGTCCACGAGCAGGTCCAGCACGTCGATCTGGTGCGCGATGTCGAGGAACGTCGTCGGCTCGTCGAGCAGCAGCAGGTCGGTGCGCTGCGCGAGCGCCATCGCGATCCACACCCGCTGCCGCTGCCCGCCCGAGAGCTCGTCCACGGACCGCTCGGCCAGGTCGAGCGTCCCGGTCGAGGCGAGCGCGTCGGCCACGGCCTCGTCGTCGCCCGCGGTCCAGCGCCGGAACCAGCCCTGGTGGGGGTAGCGGCCACGGCCCACGAGGTCGGCCACCGTGATGCCGTCGGGGGCCACGGGGCTCTGCGGCAGCAGGCCCAGCGTGGTCGCGACCTGCTTGGTGGGCAGCGTGCGGATGTCCTCGCCGTCGAGCAGGACGGCCCCGCCCACGGGCTTGAGCAGGCGCGCGAGCCCGCGCAGCAGCGTCGACTTGCCGCACCCGTTCGAGCCGACGATCGACGTGATCCTCCCCGCCGCGACCGTGAGGCTCAGGTCCTCGACGACGCGGCGCTCGTCGTACGCGAGCGACACGTCCTGGGCTGCGAGCGTGTGCGTCCCGGCGGTGCGCGCGTCAGCAGGACGCCCGACGGCGTCGCTCGCCCCGGGCGCGCCCCCGGCGGTCTCGGGGTGGTCGGTCATTCTCAGCCTCCGCGTCCGGAACGGTTGGTGCGCACGAGCAGCCACAGCAGGTAGGGGGCGCCGACGATCCCCGTGACGACGCCCACGGGCAGGGTCACGTCGGGGATCGCGAACTGTGCGACGAGGTCGGAGCCGAGCACGAGCAGGGCGCCCACGAGCGCGGCGGGCACGAGTGCGAGCCGGCCGTCGCCCAGGGTGCGGCGGGCGATGGGGGCCGCGACGAGCGCGACGAACGCGACGGGGCCCACGACCGCGACGGCCGAGCCCGCGAGCCCCACGGCCACGAGGATCAGCAGGAGCCGGGAACGCTCGACGCGGATGCCGAGCGCGGCCGCGGCGTCGTCGCCCAGCTCGAGCGAGCGCAGCCGCGGGGCCAGGAGGGCCGTGAGCGGCACGAGCACCGCGAAGCAGATCAGCAACGGGTCGAGCGTCGACCAGTCGGAGCGGGCGAGCGAGCCCGTGATCCACACGAGCGCGGCCTGCGCGTCGCGCACGTCGCTCGTCGTGAGGACCCACGAGACCACGCTCATGCACAGGGCCGCGACGCCGATCCCGATCAGGACGAGCCGGTACCCGGCCACGCCGCCGCGCCACGCGAGCAGGTAGATCGCGACGGCCGCGAGGAGCGACCCGGCGAGCACGAGCCCCGTGAGCGCGAGCCCGCTGATCCCCAGGACCACGACGCCCAGGACGCCCGCCGCGCTCGCGCTCTGCGTGATCCCGATGATGTCGGGGCTCGCGAGCGGGTTGCGCACGATCGACTGGAAGAGCGCGCCCGACAGGCCCAGCGCGGCACCGACGACCAGGGCCGTGAGGAGGCGCGGCAGGCGCAGCTCGACGATCACGAACTGCGTGAGGACGTCGGCACGGCCCAGGACCGTGTCGAGGATGCCGGACAGCGGCACGGCCGCGTCGCCCAGCGTCACCCCGATCGCGGCAAGGACCACGAGCGCGACCGACAGTCCCGTGACCAGGCGCGCCTCGCGCACCCGCCCGCGGTGGCGCGAGGCCCGGGCGACGTCGACGGCGGGGTGCGCGGCGCCGTCGGGCAGGCCGTGCGGGGCGGCGACCGGGGCGCTCACAGCGACACCGTCTTCCCGCGCCGGACCAGCGCGATGAACAGGGGTGCCCCCACGACGGCGGTGACCACGCCCACCTGGAGCTCTCCCGGCCGGGCCACGACGCGGCCGATCACGTCGCACCCGACGAGCAGCACGGGCGCCGCGACCGCTGCGTACGGCAGCACCCACCGGTAGTCCAGCCCGACGACGTAGCGCGCCACGTGCGGGACGACGAGCCCCACGAACGCCACGGGGCCGACGGCCGCGGTCGCGGCCCCGCACAGCAGGACGATCGCGACGCCCGCGACCACGCGCGTGCGGGTCACGTCCTGGCCGAGGCTGCGGGCGACGTCGTCGCCCAGGGCCAGGCCGTTGAGCGACCGCCCGAGCGCGAGGGCCAGCACGAGGCCCACGACGACGAACGGCAGGACCTGCCACACGACCGTCGAGCCGCGCGCCGCGAGCGAGCCGACCTGCCAGAAGCGCATGAGGTCGAGCGCCGCGCGGTCGACCAGGAGGACCGCGGTCACGACCGACGTCAGCGCCGCCGTGACGGCCGCACCGGCGAGCGCGAGCTTGACCGGGGTCGCGCCCTCGCGCCCCACGCTCGCGACGCCGTAGACCACGGCCGCCGCGACCGCCGCGCCGGCGAACGCGAACCACACGTAGCCGCCGACCTGCGAGACGCCGAAGAGCGAGATCGCGCCGACCACGAAGAGCGAGGCCCCCGCGCTGATGCCGAGCAGGCCCGGGTCGGCGAGCGGGTTGCGCGTCAGGCCCTGCATGAGGGTGCCCGCGGCGCCGAGGGCGGCCCCCGCGACGAGGCCCACGAGCGTGCGGGGGACGCGCTTCTCGATCACCACGAGGTGGTCCGGGTTGGTCGGGTCGTAGCTCGTGAGGGCGTCCACGACGACGCTCAGCGGCAGGGCGTTGGCCCCGACCGCGAGGCTCAGCGCGCACACCGCGGCCAAGGCGACGAGCAAGGTGGCGAGTCCGATGACGAGACGCCGAGCACGGGCCGGGCGACGAGAGGTCGCCCGGCCCGTGCCGGCGTCGGTGCTGTGGGTCGTGCTCATGAGCAGTGCGAGACTACGACACCTTCTCGGCCGCGGCCGCGAGCTGCGGCACGTACTGGTCGAGCATCCACGGGATGGACAGAGCCGTGGGGGCGCTCGACGCCATGACGAACGACTCGCCCACGATCGGGGCGAAGCGGCCCTCGGACACGGTGGGCATCGCGGCGATGACCGGGTCGGCGACGAACGTGTCGACGTCGGCCTGCGTCGCGAAGTACATGATGAGGACGTCGGTCTCGATCTTGGAGACGTTCTCGTAGCTCAGGGGGTACCAGAAGGTCCCCGACTCGGGGTCGGCGTCGAGCTCCTCGACGCTCGGCGACAGGGTCATGCCGAGGTCCTCGACGACCTGCACGCGCGGGTCCTCGGCGCGGTACACGTTGAGCTGGTCGGCCGTGTTGGCCGCGGCGTACAGGAAGGACTTGCCCTCGATGACCGGGAACTCGGCGGCCTGCGCCGCGATGCCGGCGTTCGTCTCCTCGATGAGCGCGTCGGCCTCGTCGGACAGCCCCAGGGCGTCACCGACGATGTCGAGCTGGTCCTGCCAGGACAGCGCCCAGGGCTCGTCCGGGTACGCGACGACGGGGGCGATCTTGGAGAGCTTGTCGAACTCCTCCTGCGTCATGCCCGAGTAGGGCGCCAGGATGACGTCGGGCTTCGCGGCGACGACCTCCTCGAACGGCACCTCGCTCGTGTCGCCGCCGGAGAGGAGGGTCGGGGTCTCGGCGCCCATCTCGTCGAGCTTCTCGGCGACCCAGGGGAGCACGCCGTCCTCGTTGCCGCCGTACGCGTAGGCGGGCATCGCGACGGGCACGACACCGAGCGCCAGGACGGCGTCCTGCGTCGACCAGCCCCAGGTCACGACGCGCTCGGGCTTCTCCTCGATGACGGCCTCGCCGAGCGCGCTGTCGATCGTGACGGGGAAGGCGCTGTCGGAGGCGCTGTCGGCGGCAGGGGACGAGGCGTCGTCGGTGGACCCGCCGGAGCAGGCGCCCAGGGCGAAGGCGGTGGCGACGGTCGCGGCGACCAGCGCTGCGGGCCGGAGCCGTCGAGAGATGGTGCGAGACATGATGCTCCTCGGTCGGTGCTGCACGGGATGATGTGCCAGAGGTAAGGCTAACCTCATCACCTGGGAGCGGCCGACGGGAGGCCGGGGACCGGGCCAGTGGGATGGTTCACAACGGGATGTCACCTCCTGGCCAGACGTGCGGGGCCGAGAACGAGGTAGAGGTCGTTCTGACCGGCTTGGCGACCTCAACTCCGTGCTCGACCGCACGGAACCTCGTGCTCAGTTGCCCCGGTGGTCCTGGACCGAGAGCCTCGGGCCTCGCCGCGGTGCGTGCCCCAGGCCCGACACCTCGAGCAGCCGCACGACCCGGTACCGGTGCGGCGCGTAGGGCGCGAGCAGCCGCAGCATCCCGGCGTCGTCGGTCCGCTCGCCCGTCAGCGCCCACCCGACGGCCTTGGCCAGGTGGAAGTCCCCGACCGACACCGCGTCCGCGTCCCCGAGCGCCCTTTGCGCGACCTCCGCGGCCGTCCACACCCCGACCCCGGGCACGAGCTGCAAGCGCGCCTGCGCGGCGGGGGACTCCATCGCAGCGCACTCCTCGAGCCTGCGGGCGACGCGCGCGCACTCCACGACGGTCCGTGCCCGCCGAGGGTCGACGCCCGCCCGGTGCCAGTCCCACACGGGGATCGTGGCCCAGGTCCGGGCGTCGGGGACCACGCGCATGCCCTCAGGGGCGGGTCCGGGCGCGGGCGTGCCGTGCCGCGCGAGCAGCCAGCGCCACGCATGGTGCGCGGTCACGACCTGCACCTTCTGCTCCAGGACCGCCGGAACCAGGGCCTCGAGCACCCGCCCGGTGCGGGGGACGCGCAGCCCGGGGTGCCTGCGGTGCGCGTCCGCGAGGCGGGCAGGAGGCTCGAAGGAGGCTGCGTCGTCGGGCTCCCCGAGGAGCGAGGGGAGGGACTCGGCGAGCTCGCCCGCCCCGGGCCCCCACGCCTGCCCGACGACGTCGCGCACCCCCGCCTGCACCAGGCGGTAGGTCACGGGACCGGTCGGGAAGAGGCTCGTGCGCCAGGTCCCGGCGAGAGGACCGCTCGGCACGACGCGGAACGTGGGGTCGTAGGGGCCACGGGAGAGCTTCGCGAGCGTCGAGCGCAGGTCGAGCGGGCGGTCGGAACGCAGCGCGAGGGGGAGCGGGTCGGGGGAGCCGTCGACCGCCCCGGCCCCGGCGAGCGCTGGGGCGGGGAGCGGGGACGCGGTCATCGCTCCAGTGTCGCACCGGAGGCTGGGCGCCCCGGCGGGGCCGAGAACGGGCTTGAGGTCGCCACCGGCGTGGTGACGACCTCAAGTCCGTTCTCGGCAGCTCGCGAGGTTCAGTCGAAGAGCGTCGACTCGGTCCAGGCGTCCGCAGCGGCCTTGCTCGCGGCGGTGGCTCCGACCTTGGCGGCCGGGCGGCCCGCAGCGACCGGCCGCTTGGCGGGCGCGACCGCGAGGTCGTCGGTGCCCGCGAGCGTCGCCCGCTCCTCGCCACGTCCCGCGGCCCAGTCCTGCGCCGCGAGGCCGGCGAGCTGGTCGGCGCGCTCGTTGAAGTGGTTGCCGACGTGCCCGCGCACCCACCGGAACCGCACGGGACCGGGGCGGGCCGTGATCGCGGCCTCGATGCCCTGCACGAGCTCGAGGTTCTTCACGGGGGTGCCGCCGGCGGTCCGCCAGCCCTTGCGCTTCCAGCCCTCGAGCCACTCCGACGCGCACTTGATGGCGTACTGGGAGTCGGACTCGATGAGGAGCGGCTCGGCGCTGGGGTGGGCGCGTACCGCTTCGAGCAGAGCCATGAGCTCCGCGATCTGGTTCGTCCCGGAGGCTGCGCCGCCCGAGTCGAAGGTTCCGTCGTGGTTGATCCACGCCCAGCCGATCGCTCCACCCGGGTTGACCAGGCACGAGCCGTCGGTGCTGACAGTGATCACTTGTGCGTCCTCGCTCATCGGAGTCGGAAGTCCGTCGCGCCCATTGTCCCCGACTTTCCGGGGCGCCAGGACCGTCGTCTGCCCCGCACGCCCGACGGCGGAGCGCACCGGGGCGCGCGAGGCGCGGCCCGCCGTCGGGCCGGTCGGGACGAGCGTGACCGGAACCTCATCCACGCTCCGGCGCGCCCCGCGACCGGGCCCGGGAGCACGACGCCCCCGCCCCCACCGGTGACCGGGGGAGCGGGGGCGACGCGTGATCAGGGAGCGGTCAGCTGACGCCGAGCAGGTCGATCACGAAGACGAGCGTCTTGCCGGACAGGCGGTGGCCGCCGCCGGCGGGGCCGTACGCGAGCTCCGGGGGGCAGACGAGCTTGCGGCGCCCGCCGACCTTCATCCCCGGGATGCCCTGCTGCCAGCCGGCGATGAGGCTGCGCAGCGGGAAGTTGATGGACTGGCCGCGGCTCCAGGACGAGTCGAACTCCTCGCCGGAGTCGTACTCGACGCCCAGGTAGTGGACGTTGACGGTCGAGCCGGGCTGCGCCTCGGGGCCGTCGCCGACGATCAGGTCGGTGACCTCGAGCTCGGTGGGGGCCGGCCCCTCGGGGGCGTCGACCTCAGGACGGGTGCGTTCGGTGTTCTCGGACATGCTCCGATCCAACCACGGGACGCCCCCGCAGGGGCTGTCGGAACTCCCGGGAACCGCAGAACCGTGCGGAAAAGTTGGGGGTCCCGAAACCCACGGACGTCCTTTCCTTGCCATGATGGACGCATGACTCCCCCCGCGACCCCGACCTCCGGCGTGCCCGCGAACGCAGGTGAGGACCGCCGTCGGACCCCCCAGGACATCCGCCGCTGGCGCCGCTTCCTGGCCGACGAGCGCGCCGAGGCCGCGACCTACCGCGACCTCGCGTCGCGCCGCACCGGCGAGGAGAAGGAGATCCTGCTGGCCCTGGCCGACGCCGAGAAGCGGCACGAGGACCACTGGCTCGCGCTGCTGGGCGACGACGTCGGCAAGCCGGTGCGGGGCGACTGGCGCACGCGCTCGCTCGGCTGGTTCGCACGCAGGCTCGGCGGGGTGTTCGTGCTCGCGCTCGCGCAGCGCGCCGAGGCCCGGTCGACGTACGAGACCGACGTCGACGCGACCGCCCGCATGGCCGCGGACGAGCGCATCCACGAGGAGGTCGTGCGCGGGCTCGCGACCCGCGGACGCATGCGCATGTCCGGGACGTTCCGCGCAGCGGTGTTCGGGGCCAACGACGGCCTGGTGTCCAACCTCGCGCTGATCCTCGGGATCGGGGCGTCGGGGGCGTCGAACGCGACCGTGCTGCTGTCCGGTCTCGCGGGCCTGCTCGCCGGCGCGCTGTCGATGGGGGCGGGCGAGTACGTGTCGGTGCGTTCGCAGCGCGAGCTGCTCGACGCGTCGACGCCCAGCCCGTTGGCGTCGGCCGCGCTGCCGCACCTCGACGTCGACGCCAACGAGCTCGCTCTCGTCTACCGGGCGCGGGGCCTGTCACCCGAGGAGGCCGAGGAGCACGCGTGCGAGGTCCTCTCGACGTACACGGCCGCGACCGTGATCGCACCGGCCGCCGAGGACGACGAGTTCGAGACCCATGGCTCCGCGATGGGCGCCGCGGTGTCGTCGTTCCTGTTCTTCGCGTCGGGCGCGCTCATCCCCGTGCTGCCGTACCTGTTCGGGCTCCAGGGTGGTGTGGCGATCCTCGTGGGGAGCGTGCTCGTGGGGCTCGCGCTCCTCGGCACGGGCGCCACGGTCGGTCTGCTGTCGGGGGCGTCGCCCGTCAAGCGCGCGCTGCGCCAGCTCGCGATCGGGTTCGGGGCCGCGGCCGCGACGTACGCGCTGGGTCTGGTGTTCGGGGCGACGGTCGCGTAGTGGCCCAGCGAGGGCCCGACGGCGATGCTCACCCGGAGACCGTAGGGCAGGTTCCTGCCGCGGGTCGGGAGTGAACCGGCGTGCCGGACGTGTCCTCCTTGCGCTGGCCGCCGGTGCGCGTCGATACTCGCCGCACACTCGGTGGCGGCAGGGCGCCCCGGCGATGTGGGCGACGACAGTTGGTCGGCCCCCCGCCAGCGTCTCGGTGCTTCCGATCGTCGAAGATCCCGAGGAGACCGCGCTGATGACCGTTGACCTGAGGAACTGCGCGGTGCGGGCAGTCGCCCCGGCGGACGATGGGCCGGGTTACTTCGTCGTCGCCGACGGGCGGCTGTGGCGGACGGCCGTGAGGGGTCCGGAGGCGGAAGCCTTGTGTGCGCTGCCGAACATCGCCGAGGTCGGTGGCCTCGGGCGCTGGGAGGGCAGGCCGCTCGAGCTGCGCCTGTACGTCCACGGGCCGTGGGTGTGCGTGACCGAGCGGCTGGGGTTGAACGCGACGTTGGTGAACACGGCCACCGGTGCGGTGCGCGAGCTCCGTCGGGAGCGTTATCACGCGGACGTGTCGAGCTACTCCATCGTCTTCGTGGAGCGCGAGGGCCGCACGCTGCTGATCGCGCAGACGCAGTGGAACCGTCTCGACATCTTCGACGCCGAGACGGGTGAACTCCTGACGGACCGTGAAATCGTCGTGCGACGCACGGGTGAGCGGGACGAGCAGGGCTTCGAGATCGTCGAGCGCGAGAACTACTCCCCGCTGTTCCACTCGCTCCTGCAGGTCTCGCCGGACTTCCGTCACTTCCTGGGGCACAGCTGGCTCTGGATGCCCCTGGACAGGATCGGCGTCTACTCCGTCGACGACTTCCTGGAGAGCTGGGAGGCGGGCTCGATGCTCGTCGGTGACCGAACGGGCAACTGGGACAGACCGGCCACCTTCATCGACGACAGCACGTTCGTCGTGGCCATGGACGACTGGGGCCTCGGTGACCTCCTCTGGGACGACGAGGACCCCGCCGAGCTGGGGTACGAGTACAAGCAGCTTCACGTCTTCACGATCCCCTCGCCGCTCACGCCGGACGGCGAGGCGAGGTTTCTCGACCCTACGGTCACCGTGGACTGCGATGTGTTCCCCCTCGGCAAGGAAGGCGAGGTCACGGGCGAGCTGCACTATGACCAGCACACCGGCCTCCTCGTCGCCGTGAACGCGAACGGGGCGTTCCTCGTCAGGCTCGACGGCACCGTCGTCGAGCACCTGCCAGACCTCACCCCTGCGACCCGGTACCTGTTCGACTACACGGACCGCGGCGGCAAGGTCGTCGGATGGGAGTACTCCACGGACCGCCGCCTGTTCTACCGCTGGCGTGACGGCGTCGGGATCGAGGAGCGGTCGTTCTCGTGGGCGGGGGCCTCTGCAGGGGCTCGGACCGGCTGACGGAGATTCGACCCCGGAGGACCCGACGGCGGAGCGTGCCTCCGCCGTCGGGCCTCCACAGCCCGGGCCGCGCGCTAGACGACCAGGCCCAGCAGCAGGATCACGACCAGCGCCACGACGGACAGCACGCACTCCATGACGGACCACGTCTTGAACGTCTGGCCCACGGTCATGCCGAAGTACTCCTTGATGAGCCAGAACCCGGCGTCGTTGACGTGCGACAGGAACACCGAGCCGGCGCCGATCGCGAGGACCAGCAGCGCCGCGTGCGTGGGCGGGAGCCCGGTCGCGAGCGGCGCCATGATCCCGGCGGCCGTGATGGTCGCGACCGTCGCGGACCCCGTCGCGACGCGGATGAGCGCCGCCACGAGCCAGCCCGCGAGGAGGGGCGAGAGGTTCGCGTCGGAGATGCCGCTCGCGATGACCTCGCCCACGCCCGAGTCGACGAGCGTCTGCTTGAAGCCGCCGCCCGCACCCACGATGAGCAGGATGCCCGCGATGGGCGCGAACGACTTGTCGACGAGCGAGCTGATCTCGTCGCGCGTGCGGCCCATCGCGCTGCCGAACGCCACGAGCGACACGAGCGCCGTGACGAGCAGCGCCACGAGGGGCGTCCCGATGAACTCGAGGCCCTTGCCGACCGGCGTCTCCAGGGTGCCCGTCATCTCGACGACGGTCCGGGCGAGCATGAGGATCACGGGCAGCAGGATGACGGTGACGGAGACCGCGAAGCTGGGGCGGGGCGCGTCCTCGTCGCGCTCGGTCACGCCCAGGACGGTCGTGGGCGGCGCGAGCCTGACCCACGCGGCGAGGGGCTTGGCGAGGAGGGGACCGGCGACGATCACGGTCGGCACGGCCACGAGCAGGCCGAGACCGAGGGTCAGGCCCAGGTTCGCGCCCAGCGCGTCGATCGCGAGCAGGGGGCCCGGGTGCGGGGGGACCAGGCCGTGCAGCGCCGACAGGCCCGCGAGGGCCGGGATGCCGACGAGGATCGGCGACACCTTGGAGCGGCGCGCGACCATCATGACCACGGGGATCAGCAGGACGACGCCGACCTCGAAGAACAGCGGGATGCCGATCACGAACGCGATGAGGGCCATGGCCCACGGCAGGCGCTGCAGGGGGGTGCGCGCCAGGATCGTGTCGACGATCTGGTCCGCGCCGCCCGAGTCGATGAGCATCTTGCCGATGATCGCGCCGAGCGCGATGAGGACGCCGACCCCCGCGACGGTCGACCCGAGCCCCGCCGAGAAGCTCACGAACGCGTTCACGAAGTCGATGCCCGCGACGATCGCGAGGACCGCCGAGCCGATCATGAGGGACAGGAACGGGTGCAGCTTGAGCCAGACGATCAGGACGATGATCGTCGCGATCCCGATCACGGCCGCGAGGATGAGCTGGGTGGTCCCGGCGTCCGTCGTGGGGGTCTCGGTGGCGGCGCGCAGGGCGCCCGCGGCGAGCGGGTGCGAGGCGAGGGAGAGCATCATCGCTCCTCGGTGTCGTGGTGGTCGCCGGCCGGGGGGGTGCGGCGTGGTGGAGGGCTGGGGCACGGGGAGAGCGGTGCTCGTGAGGATCCGGTCGACGAGCTCGGCGGGTGCGAGGCCGACGTCGAGCGTGATCCCGTCCTCGTCGTCGGCGAGGGGCTCGAGCGTCGCGAGCTGCGACGGCAGGAGCGAGGTCGGCATGAAGTGCCCGCTGCGCTGGGCCATGCGCTCCGCGAGGAGCTCCGGGCTCCCCGTCAGGTGCACGAACCGCACCCGCCCGTGGGCGGTGCGCAGCAGGTCGCGGTAGGAGCGCTTGAGGGCCGAGCAGGTCACGACCGCGGAGCGGTCGTCGGCGGCCTGCTGGTCGAGCCAGTCGCGCATGGCGCGCAGCCAGGGCCAGCGGTCCTCGTCGGTCAGCGGGGTGCCCGCGCTCATCTTGTCGATGTTGGCCTGCGGGTGGAACTCGTCGGCCTCGGCGTACGGGCGGCCCATGCGTTCCGCGAGCAGGGTCGCGACCGTGGTCTTGCCCGAGCCGGCGACGCCCATGATGACGAGGTGGACCTGCGGAGGGGGGTCCCCCAGGGTCGGGGTCGTGCTGACGTCTGTGTCCATGAGGGTTCCTTGGCTGTCGACTGCTGCGTCGTGAGCGGACCTCTACGGCCGCCGTTCGAGCATGCACGATTGGTATCACCTTTGGCAAACAATGGTGTGACCAATGGGCGAAGCCGTAGGCTCGACCCATGTCCGCGACGGTGCTCCACAGCTCGGTGACCGACCTCCTCGGTCGACGCATCACCGCAGGTCACCTCCCTGCGGGCAGCACGCTGACCCTCGACTCGATCGGCGAGGAGTTCGGCGTCTCCCGCACCGTGACCCGCGAGACCATGCGCCAGCTCGAAGCCCTCGGGCTCGTCCGCTCCGGGCGACGCATCGGCCTCGTCGTCCTCCCCGAGCAGGACTGGAACGTCTACGACGCCCGCATCATCCGCTGGCGCCTCGCCGGACCCGGCCGCGACGCGCAGCTGCGCTCGCTGACCGAGCTGCGCTGCGCCGTCGAACCCCTCGCCGCCGCCGGGGCCGCCCGCTACGCGACCGCCGAGGCCCGCACCGAGCTCGTCGAGACCGCCGCCCGCATGCGCGAGCTCGGCGAGGCCGGCCGTCTCGAGGAGTTCCTCCAGCTCGACATCCGCCTGCACGCCCTGCTCCTGCGCTCGTCCGGCAACGAGATGTTCGCGGCGCTCACCGACGTCGTGGGCGAGGTCCTCGCCGGGCGCACCCACCTGGGACTCATGCCCCAGGCGCCCGTCGCCGAGGCCCTCGACGAGCACGAGGCCGTCGCGCGCGCCGTCGCCGCGGGCGACCCCGTCGAGGCGGAGCGCGCCATGGCCGCGCTCGTGGGCGAGGTCCGGGCCGCGCTCGGGGCGTGAGGCCCCGACCACCGGGCCGTCGCCCCGGGGAGCCCGACGGCGTCGCGCGCCCCGCGCGAGCGCGCGTCACGTCCTGAGACGGTCGCCCCGGGACACGGTTCCCGCGCGGGGTCGGGGGTAGCCTCGTCGCTCGTGCCCCGCCTCGACGGCATCCTTGCCGACACGACCCCGCTCCGCGTCTCCCCGCCGTTCCGCCGGCTGTGGTGGGGACTCGGGGTGTCCAACCTCGGTTCCCAGCTCACGGTCGTGGCCGTGGGGCTCCAGGTCTACGCGCTCACGGGCTCGACGCTCGCGGTCGGTGTGCTCGGGATCTTCGCGCTCGTGCCCCTCGTCGCGCTCGGGCTGTACGGGGGCGCGCTCGTGGACGCGTACGACCGCCGCCGGGTCGCGCTGCTCGCGTCGTGGGCGCTGTGGGTCGTCACGGGGCTGCTCGCGCTCCAGGCGTGGCTCGACGTGGGGTCCGTCGGGGTCCTGTACGGGCTCGTCGCGCTCCAGTCCGCGGCGTTCGCGATCAACAACCCCGCACGCTCGGCGATCATCCCGCGCCTGGTCGAGCCCCGGCTCCTGCCCGCCGCGAACGCCCTGCAGACCATCTCCTGGAGCATCGCCCTCACCGTGGGGCCGCTGCTCGGGGCGTTCCTCGTGGCGCTGTGGGGGTACGGGGTCGCGTACACGATCGACGTGGTGCTGTTCGCGGCGGCGCTGTGGGCCGTGTGGCGCCTCCCGTCGATCCCGCCGGTCCTTGCGGACCGCCTGCCGGAGGAGGCGGGCGCCCCCGGCCCGGGTGGTCGCGACGACGCGGCTGCCGCGGGGGCTGCCGCGGCCGCGCCCCGCCGCAAGGTCGTCGGCATCGGCTCGGTGATCGACGGCCTGCGCTACCTCGCGACCCGGCCCAACGTCCGCACGACGTTCCTGGTGGACCTCGCCGCGATGATCCTGGCCTTCCCCCGGGTGCTGCTGCCCGCGGTCGGCGTGCTGTTCATCGGCGGCGGAGAGACCACGACGGGCGTCCTCAGCGCGGCCTTCGCGGTCGGCGCGGTGCTCGCCGGGGTGTTCTCCGGGGCGCTCTCCCGCGTGCGCTGGCAGGGGCTCGTGATCGCGTGGGCCATCACGGCGTGGGGGCTGTCGATCGCGGCGTTCGGCGCGGTGCTGCTCCTCGTCGGGTCGACCGAGCCGTCCCAGGTGCTCGTGGGCGGTCTGGTCGCGGCGTGCGTCGCGCTCGCCCTCGCGGGAGCCTCCGACGCCGTGAGCGCGGTCTTCCGCCAGACCATCCTGCAGACCGCGACGCCCGACGACATGCGAGGTCGCCTCCAGGGCGTCTTCATCGTGGTCGTGGCGGGTGGGCCCCGGCTCGGCGAGGTGGTCCTCGGGGCCCAGGCGAGCTGGTTCGGCGAGGCGTGGGCCGCGGTCGCGGGCGGCCTGGCCTGCATCGTCGTGGTGTGGCTGATCCTGCGCACCCAGCCGCGCTTCCTGAGGTACGACGCGCTGCACCCCGAGCCGTAGGGCGGCGCGCATCGATCCTCCGAAGTCGCACGTGACCTGCCGTGACTCTCGCCACGGTCGCTCACCGCGCGACCACGCCTTCTCCTCACTATCGTCGAAGGACAACCTGACACGGAGGGGGTCGTCATGACCAGCAACGACGCGGGAGCGGCTGGGGACGCACGGGCCCAGGCGCAGGCCAAGCGGCTGAACAAGAGAGTCATCGGGATCAGCCTGGCCGCCGCACTGGGCGGCTTCCTGTTCGGGTTCGACACGGCGGTCATCAACGGTGCCGTCGACGCCCTGTCCGACCAGTTCGAGCTCAACGCGGCGATCACCGGTTTCGCGGTCTCGTCGGCGCTCATCGGGTGTGCGGTCGGTGCCTGGTTCGCGGGGCCGATCGCGAACAAGATCGGCCGCATCAAGGTCATGCTCATCGCGTCGGCGCTGTTCCTGGTGTCGGCGTTCGGTTCCGGCCTGGCGTTCGCGGTCTGGGACCTGATCATCTGGCGCGTGGTCGGCGGTCTGGGTATCGGTGCCGCGTCGGTCATCGCGCCCGCGTACATCGCGGAGGTCTCCCCGGCGCGCATCCGCGGGCGGCTCGGGTCCTTGCAGCAGCTCGCGATCGTGACCGGCATCTTCGCCTCGCTCCTGACGGACGCCGCGCTGGCGGGGGCCGCGGGTGGCGCGTCGAACGTCCTGTGGCTGGGTCAGGAGGCGTGGCGCTGGATGTTCATGGCGGCCGCCGTGCCGGCCGTGGCGTACGGCCTGTTCGCGCTGCGCATCCCGGAGTCGCCGCGCTACCTGGTGGCCAAGGGGGAGACCAAGAAGGCGGCCGAGGTCCTGCGGGAGTTCACGGGCGTCCAGGACGTCGACCACAAGATCGCGGACATCGAGAACTCCCTGAAGTCCGACACCAAGGCCTCCCTGAAGGACCTGCGCGGCAAGCGCCTGGGCCTCAAGCCGATCGTCTGGGTCGGCATCCTGCTGTCGGTGTTCCAGCAGTTCGTCGGGATCAACGTGATCTTCTACTACTCGACGACGCTCTGGCGGTCGGTCGGGTTCTCGGAGGACGACGCGCTGCTGACGTCCGTCATCACGTCGGTCACCAACATCGTGGTGACGATCGTCGCGATCCTCCTGATCGACAAGATCGGTCGCCGCATCCTGCTCCTGGCGGGGTCCACGGGCATGTTCGTCTCCCTGGGCATGATGGCGCTCGCGTTCACGCAGGCGACGCTCACGACTGCGTCCGACGGCACCACCTCGGCCTCTCTCGAGGGCGGCTGGGCCACGGTCGCGCTCATCGCCGCGAACGCGTTCGTCGTGTTCTTCGGGGCGTCGTGGGGCCCGGTCGTGTGGGTGCTGCTGGGCGAGATGTTCCCCAACCGCATCCGGGCGAGCGCGCTCGCGGTCGCGGCTGCCGCGCAGTGGGTCGCGAACTTCGCGATCTCGACGACGTTCCCTGTCCTGTCGGACATCGGGCTCAGCTTCGCGTACTCGTTCTACGCGTTCTTCGCGCTGCTGTCGCTGTTCTTCGTGTACTTCAAGATCCCGGAGACGCGGGGCAAGGAGCTCGAGGACATGCGCGACGACTTCGTGATCAAGCGTGGGCACATCGTCGAGACGACGTGACCCCCGGCGTCCCTGCCGTGACGTGAGCAGATGCCCCTGACCCCCACGGGTCGGGGGCATCTGCCCGTCTCCCGGTGGGTCGCGCGCTAGGCCAGGCCCGTGTCCCGAGCGACGATCGCGGCCTGCATGCGGGTCGTGACCTGGACCTTCGCGAGCACCCGTGACACGTGCGTCTTCGCGGTGGCCTCGCTGATGAACAGCTCGTCGGCGATGCCCTGGTTGGACAGCCCGCGCCCCAGGGCCGCGAGCACGTCCGTCTCGCGCGGGGTCAGGTCCGCGAGCCGCGGGTCGCCCGCGTGCCCCGTGCCCGACGGCGCCGCTCCCCCCGGGAGGTGAGCGGCGCCGTCGGGCCGGGGAGCGGACGCGAACGCCGCGAGGAGGCGGCGCGTGACCTCGGGGGCGAGGACCCCGTCGCCGGCCGCGACCCGGCGGACCGCCTCGATGAGGGCCGCGGGCTCCGCGGTCTTGAGCAGGAAGCCCGCGGCGCCCGCGCGCAGGGCCTCGTCGACGTACTCGTCGAGGTCGAACGTCGTCAGGACCAGGACCTCAGCGAGGCGTTCCGCGACGATCGTGCGCGTCGCCTCGATCCCGTCGACGCCGGGCATGCGCAGGTCCATCAGGACGACCTCGGGGCGCAGGGCGCGCGCGTTCGTGATCGCGGCGGCGCCGTCGGACGCCTCGCCCACGACCTCGACGTCCGGCGCGGAGTCGAGCAGGAACCGCAGGCCCGCGCGGATCGCGGCGTGGTCGTCGGCGAGCAGGACACGGATCATGCGGGGTCTCCGGACGGGTCGGTGGCAGGTGGCTCGGACGGCGCGGGGGAGCCGCAGGGCCGACGCAGCGGCAGGTCGGCGCGGACGGCCCACGCGTCGCCCGCGCCGGACGGCCCGGCCCGGAAGGTCCCGCCGAGGGCCTCGGCGCGCTCGCGCATCGTGAGGAGCCCGGTGCGGGCGCTGAGGCTCGGGGGCAGGGGCCCGGGGGCGGCGGTCAGCGTGCTGGTGACCTCGACCGTGAGGAGGTCCCGCTCGCGCGCCCCGCGCAGGCCGAGCGCTACGCGCACCCGGCCGCCCGGCGCGTGCTTGGCCGCGTTCGTCAGGGCCTCCTGCACGATCCGGTGCGCGGCCTGGTCGACCGCGGACGGGAGGGCCGCCGCCCGGGCGTCGTCCGGGTCCTCGACGTCGACCGTGAGTCCTTGGGCGCGCGCGGAGGTGATCACGTCGTCGAGCCGGGCGAGGCGCGCGGGAGCGGCGACGGCCTCGCCCGCGAGCACCGTGCCGTGCGTCGCGTCGAGGACGGCGGTGCGCCCGGCGTCACGGGCACGCACGGTCCGTCGGTCCGCGGGGGTGCCGTCGCGCGGCAGGTCCGAGCGCAGCAGCAGGATCATGGCCCGCATCTCCTCGAGGGACGTGATGCTGCTCGACCGGACGAGCTCGAGCGCCGCGCGGTCCCGCGCGGCGTCCGGGGGAGAGGCGAGCGCGGCCCCCGAGTGGATCGCGATGGCCGACAGGTGCGACGCGATGACGTCGTGCAGGTCGCGGGCCATCGCGGCCCGCTCGGCCCGCACGGCCTCGTGCTGCCCGAGCTCGGCGATCCGCTCCAGGTCGGTGGCCCGTTGCGCCTCGAGGTCGGCGCGCTGCGCCTCGAGGTCGGCCCGCTCGGCGGCGAGATCCGCGAGGTCGGACTTCTGCCGCACGTTCGCCGCCCACCAGAGCGGGGTCGCGAGGATCGCGGCGACCTGGATCCCCCCGAGCACGAACCCCTGCACGTCGCGGAAGTGCTCACCCGTGGCCACCGCAGCCAGCAGGACGAGCATCCCGACGCCCACGCCCACGGCGGTCCGCAGCCGCTTGGTGCCGTGGAGCCCGGTGGCGTAGAGCAGGTCCCACAGGACCAGGATCATGCCGAGGCTGCCCCCGAACGACAGGTCGACGGCGAACGCCGCGCCCCCGACGACGAGCGCGACCGCGGGGTGGCCCCGCTTGACGACCAGCGCCGCGCACCCGACGAGCAGGGGCAGCGCGTGCCACCAGCGCCCCTCGACCGACACGAGCGGCGGGATCGACCACACCTCGACGACGTCCACCAGCAGGAGCAGGAGCCCGATCACCAGCACCCCTGCCGCGTAGTACGCGTCCCCGAGCCCGCTGTCGGAGCGGATCCCCGCGTCGATGCTGCGCACGACGCGGCGAGCACGCGCGGCGGGAGAGGCCGGGCGGGCCGCTGCCGGGCGGGCGGCGGGCGCGGCGTCGGGCGGCGCGGGCAGGGGGTCGGGCACGTTCCCATCTCAGCACAGGGGCCTCGTGCGCGGATCGCTCGAACGATGTACGGCGCGGCGGTCCAGGGCCGGGGGGATCACCCGTTCGCCCGACGACACCTGCCCCCGCCCCGCGTGAGGGTGTCGGCATGGAACTCCTCCCGCTGCTCGGCGCGCTCGTGGTCCTGGCCCTCGTCGACTCGACGAGCTTCGGGACCCTGCTCATCCCCGTCTGGCTGCTCATGACCCCGGGCCGGGTCCAGGTCGGGCGGATGCTCGTCTACCTGGGCACGATCGTCGGGTTCTACCTCGTGGTGGGGATCGTGATCGCGCTGGGGGCGGGGGCCTTCGCCCAGGGGTTCGGGGAGCTGTTCGAGACGCGGCCCGCGCGGATCGTCGAGCTGCTCGTGGGGGCCGGGCTCGTCGCGTTCAGCTTCCGGCTCGACCGGCGATCGAAGGGTCCGTCGGACGGTGGGGGCCGCGTCCTGCGGTGGCGGGCCCGCGCGATGGGGGCGTCGAGCGCGACAGGAGCGGCGCCGTCGGGCCTCACGGACCTGCCCGACGGCGCAGCGCACCCCGCGCGTTCCCCGCGCCCGGGCGTCGCGACCGCCCCGCGCACCGGTTCCGTGACGGCCCTCGTGGGCCTGGCGCTCGCGGCCGCCGCGATCGAGGTCGCGTCGATGCTCCCGTACCTCGCGGCGATCGGGATGATGACGAGCGCGGACCTCGGGTGGCCTGCGACCGCGGTCGTGCTGGCCGGTTACTGCGTCGTCATGGTGCTGCCCGCGCTCGTGCTCATGGCGGGGCGCGTCCTCGCGGCCGGGCAGGTGGGGCCGCTGCTCGACCGCCTCAACGCCTGGATGACGAGGAACGCGGCGTCGACCACGGCATGGGTCGTGGGGATCGTGGGGTTCCTGCTGGCGCGCGACGCGGTGGTGTGGCTCGGCTGGACCGGGTGAGGCGCCGGCGCGCCCGACGTCCTTTTGCCGGAACGGCAAGGCCGCTTGCACCCGGGCACGGCGAGGCGTCAAGGTCGGGGGAGACGACCGACCCACGGCCGGTCCCGACCCGAGGAGCCCGCGTGGCGCACGACCACCAGAACCACGAGCACGGCCACCAGCAGCACCACCACGACCAGGCGTTCTGGGACGAGCGCTACGGCTCGGCCGAGTCGGTGTGGAGCGGCAACCCCAACCCGCAGCTCGTGGCGCAGGCCGCCGACCTGACGCCGGGCCGTGCGCTCGACGTGGGCGCGGGCGAGGGGGCCGACTCGGTGTGGCTCGCGCGGCAGGGGTGGGACGTGGTCGGGCTCGACATCTCCCCGGTCGCCCTGGGGAAGGCCGCCGCCCACGCCGTCATCGCCGGGGTCGCCGACCGCATCGAGTGGCGTCAGGCCGACCTGCTCGAGTGGCAGCCCGGCGACGAACGGTTCGACCTGGTCACGGCCCACTTCATGCACCTGCCGGCCGACCTGCGCCGCCAGGTCTTCCCGCGCCTCGCGCAGGCCGTGGCCCCGGGCGGACGGCTCCTCGTCGTCGGGCACCACCCCGAGGACCACGAGACGGTGCGGCGCGACTTCGACGAGCACTTCTTCTACACGGGGGCCGACCTCCTGGCCGAGCTCGACCTCGACGGGTGGGACGTCGAGACCGAGGACGCGCCCACGCGCGAGATGCTCGACGCCGAGGGGCGGCCCGTCGCGATCCGCGACACGGTGCTGCGCGTGCGGCGGCCGTAGCGCCGTCTCCGGCTAGCCCTGGGGCGCGGTGCGGAGCGTGATCCCGTCCGGGCCCGCGTCGAGGGCGGTCACGGAGGCCGTCGTGCCGTCGGGGAGCAGCACGACGAGCCGGTCGCTCGCGCCCGCGCGGACGCGCGCGTACTGGAGCTGGGTCGTCAGGTCGTGGATGCCGAGGGGTCGGGCGTCCGCAGCGTCCGGTCCCGGTGCGGTGACGTGCGGCCCGGCTGCGCCGTTCGTCGCAGAGGCCGGGTGCGGGACGGCCGGCTCGGGGGGCGGCGTGGGGGCGGCCTCGTAGGACCGGAGCGTGCTGATGATCGAGTCGATGAGGTCGTCGACCTCGGTGACGTCGTAGCCCTCGCGCCACTTGGTGGCCGAGAACCGGGCGCCCTGGGCCTCGGCCGCGGTGAGCAGCCCCCTGCCGGGGCGATCGCCCGCCTCGTACGCCGTGAGCGTCGCCATGACGCGGTCGAGGTAGTCGTCGACCTGCTCCACGTCGTAGCCCTCGCGGAACTTCGTCGCGGAGAACTTCGTGTTCAGGACCTGCTGGGCGGTCAGCATGCGGGGGCTTCCGATCGAACGGTGGGACGGCGGGAGGGCGGCACGGCGACGCCGAGGTGGGCCGAAGACCCACCTCGGCGTGCCGGTGGTGAGGGGCGGGTCAGTTGGACGACGCGGCCGACGAGCCGTTCGCGCTCGCGGTCGTCGTCGCCTGGCCGCTCAGGTGCCCACCGGCCAGCCCGGCGATGAGCTGGTTGATGTCGACGCCCGTGAGCTGCTTGATGACCTGCTGGCCCTCGCCCAGGACCGAGGCGACGTTCTTGGTGACCGCGCTCGCGCCGTCGGTCGAGATGACCGTCATGCCCTGGATCTTGCCGATGGGCTCGGCCGCTGCGCGGACGATCTCCGGCAGGCGCTCGATGAGCTCCTGGACCAGGGCCGCCTCGCCGTACTTCTTGAGCGCCTCGGCCTTGGCGTCGGTGGCGACGGCCTCTGCGCGTCCCTCGGCCTCGACCGCGAACGCTCGCGCCTCACCCTCGGCCTTGATACCGACGGCCAGGGCGACCTGGCGGTCACGCTCGGCCTCACCGGCGCGACGGACGGCCTCGGCGGACGCCTCGGCGTCCTGGATCGCGGCGGTCTTGTTGGCCTCGGCGATCGTGGTGCGCTTGTACGCGTCGGCCTCGGTCGCGGCGTTCGCGGCGTCACGCTGGGCGTTGGCGCGCTGGACCTCGGCGTAGGCCGCGGCCTCGGCGGGCTTGCGGATCTCGATGTCGAGGCGCTCCTGCGTCACGCGCGCCTGCTCGGCCAGCGCCTCGCGCTCCTCGACCGCGACCAGGCGCTCCTGCTCGGCGCGGGCGAGCTGGCCCGCGGCCTCGGCCTCGGCGTTGGCCTTGTCGGTCTCGGCCTTGATGATGGCGCGCTTGAGGTCGAGGGCCTTCTGGCGCTCGGCGATCTGCTCGGCGGCGTCGATCGCGGCGAACTCCGACGCGCGCTGTGCCTCGGCCTCCGAGACCTCGGCGACCTGACGGGCGCGGGCGGCCTCGGCACGGCCCAGGTTCGACAGGTAGTCGGAGCCCGGGGTCGAGATGTCGGAGATGTTGAGGAGGTCGACCTGCAGGCCCTGCTCCGAGAGGTCGGTCTTGGTGGACTCGACGACGCGGTCAGAGAGGCCCTTGCGGTCGGAGATGATCTGCTCGATCGTCATGTCGCCCACGATCGAGCGCAGCGAGCCCTCGAGGGACTCCTTGATGATCTCGGTCAGCGTGCCCTGCTGGGACAGGAAGCGCTGGGCCGCGCGGCGCACGCCCTCCTCGTCGCCGCGGACCTTGAAGTTGATCGACGCCTTGATGGCGATCTTGATGCGGTTCTTGTCCACGCCCTCGACCGTGATGCCGATCTGGCGCTGCTCGAGCGAGATGGAGAAGCCCTGCTGCAGGATGGGCCACACGAACGTGCGGCCGCCCGTGACGACGCGCTGGCCCGTGCCGGCGGCCTCCTTGCGACCCGCTCCGCGCCCGACGATGATCAGCGCCTCGTTCGGGGGGACGCGGCGGATGCGCTTGGCGATGAAGGTGATGATCGCGAAGAACGCGATGACGAGGGCGATCGTGGCGATGATGCCGACGAGGTTGGAATCTTCGAGCATGTCGGTACGCGCCGGCGGCGCGACTCCTTTCGGTGGCGGGTCGTGCGAGCGGGTCGTGCGGTGGTGCCGTGGTGCGGTCTGGGGCCGGTCAGTCGTTGGGGTAGTACCGCCGGACGCGCACGCGCGTCCCGGACTGCTCGAGCACGACGACGCGGGCCCCTGACGGGATGGGCTCGTCGGCCCAGGCGAGGCGTCGTTCGAGCTCGCGTGCGGCGTCGAGCGAGACCTCGCCGGTCGCGGGGGAGATGTCGCTCGTCGCGGTCCCCTGGACGCCGACGAGGGAGACGGGGGCGGCGTCGTCGGACTCGCGGAGCTTCTTGGTGAGCACGGCCACGAGGAGGACGGCCAGGACGGCGAGGACCGCGGAGCCCACGTAGGCGAGGACGACGGGCAGGTCGTTCGTGACGACGAGCGCCCCGGTCGCACCGAACACGATCGCGCCGACGCCCAGGGACGTCCCGGAGACGGCGCCGTCTCCCAGCTCGATGAACTCCCCGAGGATCATCGAGACCAGCACGAGCACGAGCCCGACGATGCCGACGACGACGAACGTGATCACCGCATACCCCCAGGGTGGGTCACGTCGCGCCGCCGAGCACGGACCGCCCGAACACTTGACGTGATCGTGAACTTGCCCGAACTCTAGCGTGACTCAACTGCGCCCTGGGACGACAGGTGTCGCCTGCCGTCTCGCGTACCGCGCACCCGGGTCGCGTCACGGCGGACGCGAGCCCGGGCCCGCGGTCGTCCCCGAGCGGCGGGTGCGGCTCAGCGGGCGAGCTGGTCGAGGAGCACCTCGAGGTTCGCGGCAGCGGTGTCGCGGTATCCCTGGACCCATTCGCCCTGGTAGTCGCGCGGCGCGACCTCCGTCACGAGCACCGCGGAGATGTACGCGCGGTACAGGAGCAGTCGCACGTCACCGACCCCGAGCGTGCTCGCCCCGGGGCGCACCCGCCCGACGGCGTCGCTCGCGTCCGGTGCGACGTCGTCGGGCAGGAATTCACCCGGTGCGGGCGACGCGAACCACGGCTCCTCGACCGGGAGGTGCCCGCCTGCCGCGCGGTATCCCGCGGCGAGAGCGGGCGGGACGGGGCCGAGGCCGAGCTGGTCGGCTCCCGCGATCTCGTACAACGGGTCGGCCCACAGGCAGCGTTCGGTGTCGATCACGCCGCTCAGGCGCAGGGGGACCGGGGTGGCGGACGGGTCGGCCGCGGCGTCGGCGGCGGCGTCGGGGGTCCCGGCGGAGAGGAACAGGTTGCCCGGCCACAGGTCGGCGTGCACGAGGCGCGGGACCGTGACCTCGGCGAGCGCGTCGCGGTGACGGGAGACCACGGCCCGCAGGGCGTCGGCGGGGAGGTCGACGCCCCAGGCCTCGGCGTCGGCGAGCAGGGCCTCGACCATGAGGTCGAACGCCTGGGGCCACGTCGCCGCGCTCAGGTCCGACGCGGGCGCGGGGTACCCGAACGCCTCGCCCGTCACGGTGTGCAGGCGGGCCATGAACGCACCGAGGTCGTGCCGCACGCGTGCCGTCGCGGCGTCGTCGAGCGGGGGCAGCGCGTTCCACACGTCGCCGTCGAGGAACGTGACGACCAGGGCGTCGCCGTCGAGCGCGGTCCGGCTGAAGTCGGAGTGGACGACGCGCGGCATGAGGAGGTCGGGCCGGTCCGCGACCCGCCGGTAGACGTCCTCCTCGGTGCCGAGGATCCCGTGCTCGTAGCGCAGGAGGCGGGACGTGTCCGCGCTCGTGATCTTCACGACGAGGCGCCGGCCGTCGGTGAGGTCGACCCGGAACGTCGAGGCGAACATCCCGCCGTCCAGGGGAGCGGCGTCGGCGATCTCGCCGAGCGGGGACACGATGCGGGAGAGCTGGTCGTCGGTGACCGTCATCTTGGTGAGCACGGTCGAGATCGTATCGATTCGATTCGGCCTGGCGGAAGGGGCTGGACGGAAATCCCTGGAGGACCGCGACGGACGCTCGTACGATGGCAGGAGCCGTGCGAGAGAAGGAGGAGGTGGTACCCGTGGACGCAGTATCGACCAGGGTGCTTCCCTCCGTGGGCACGGTCGGACGATAGGTCGTCCGGGAGCGCCGCTCACGAGCACTCCCGAAAGGTACGACCATGCACTTCACGACAGAACGGCGCCTCGACGACGGCGTCCTCGAACGCGAGCTCACCCTCGGTGACGTCCCCGGCATCCTGTGGACTCCCCCGTCCGGGCCGGCGCCGCTGATCCTGCTCGGCCACCCCGGCGGACTGCGTGCGATGCACCCCCGGCTCGCGGGGCGGGCCGCGCGCTCCGCGGCGGACGGCTTCGCCGCAGCCAGCATCGAGCTCCCCGGGGCCGGCGAGCGGTCCCGCTCGGCCGACGCCGAGCAGGCCCGCGCAGACCTCCACCGGGCGCTGGCGGCCGGAGAGCCGGTCGACGAGATCGTCGACCGGTTGGTCCTCCCGCTGGTCGAGAGCGCGGTCCCGGAGTGGCAGGCCGCCCTGGACGCACTCCTCGAGCTGCCGGAGATCTCCGGGCCCGTCGGCTACTCGGGCGGGGTGCTGGCCATCGGCATCCGGCTCGCGCGCGTCGAACCGCGCATCGTGGCGGCGGGCCTCTTCGCGGGGAGCTTCGTCCCCCGCAGCATGCTCGACGAGGCCCGGCAGGTCAGGATCCCGCTGCACGTCCTGCTGCAGTGGGACGACGAGGGCAACGACCGGCAGCTCGCGCTGGACCTGTTCGACGCGTTCGGCTCCCCGGAGAAGACGCTGCAGGCCAACACGGGCGGCCACACCGGCGTCCCGGCGTTCGCGGGCGACGACGCGGCCAGGTTCTTCGCCCGGCACCTGAGGGCAGGCCGGTAGGCGCGGGCGCGAGGCCGGTCCGGCCGGCGCCGGACGCCCCTCGTCGAGCGTGCAGCTCGGGCTGCCCGGGCAGGTCAGGGGC